>NZ_LZKE01000066.1:0-1342 GCF_001672675.1 Mycobacterium sp. E2327 | reverse complement strand
AGTTGTCGCTGCGAGGCGGGCACATCGCCTATTGCCCTCCGCGCCGGGGCGCATGTGACAGGTGTGACCCGCACCATCCGGCCGGGACGACGCTCAGCGCCGCTTAGCTCCCCGCTTCTCCCGCACCCGCACGTTGATCCGGATCGGCGAACCCTCGAACCCGAACGTCTCTCGCAGCCGCCGCTCGAGGAAGCGCCGGTAACCGGCCTCCAGGAAGCCGGTGGTGAAGAGCACGAACGTCGGCGGGCGCGCGGTGGCCTGGGTGGCGAACAGGATCCGCGGCTGCTTCCCGCCACGCACCGGGGGTGGCGTGGCCGCGACCACTTCCTTGATCCAGGTGTTGAGCTGGCCGGTGGAGATCCGCTTGTCCCACGATTCCAGCGCGGTCTCCATGGCCGGCACCAGCTTCTGCACCGCGCGGCCCGTCTTGGCGGAGATGTTGACCCGCTGCGCCCAGCGCAGCTGCGCTAGCTCACGGTCGATCTCACGCTCCAGCATGTCGCGGCGGTCCTCGTCGACGAGGTCCCATTTGTTGAAAGCCAGCACCAACGCGCGGCCGGCCTCGATCACCATCGAAAGAACGCGCTGATCCTGCTCGGTCAGCGTCTCGGACGCGTCGATCAGCACGACGACGACCTCGGCCGCGTCGATGGCCGAGTGGGTGCGCACCGAGGCGTAGAACTCGTGCCCGCTGGCCTGGCCGACCTTGCGCCGCAGGCCCGCGGTGTCGACGAACCGCCACACCTTGCCGCCCAATTCGATGAGCGAGTCGACCGGGTCCACCGTCGTGCCGGCGACGTCGTGCACCACCGAACGTTGATCTCCCGCAAGCTTGTTCAGCAGCGAGCTCTTGCCCACGTTGGGCTTGCCGACCAGCGCGACCCGCCGCGGGCCGCCCGCCTTGGGCGCAGCCTCGGAGACCTCGGGCAGCGCGGCCAGCACCTCGTCGAGCAGATCGGCGACGCCGCGGCCGTGCATCGCGCTGATTGCGTGCGGCTCACCGAGCCCGAGCGACCACAATGCGGCGGCGTCGGCCTCGCCCTTCTCGCTGTCAACCTTGTTGGCGGCCAAGAAAACCGGCTTGCCCGAGCGCAGCAGGATGCGCGCCGCGTCCTCGTCGGCCGCGGTGGCGCCGACGGTGGCATCGACCACGAGGATCACCGCGTCGGCGGTGCGCATGGCCACCGACGCCTGCTCGGCCACCAGCTGCTGCAGGCCTTTGGCATCGGGCTCCCATCCCCCGGTGTCCTGCACGACGAACCGGCGTCCGGTCCACAGCGCGTCGTAGGAGACGCGGTCGCGGGTCACGCCGGGGACGTCCTGCACCACCGCCTCGCGCCGC
>NZ_LZKE01000065.1:0-26882 GCF_001672675.1 Mycobacterium sp. E2327 | reverse complement strand
GCAGCGACGTGCCCTGGACCAACTATTCCAGGCCAGCCGGTTTCCGTCGACGCTCGCCCAGTTGATGCCTCGCCGGCCCCGCGATCAGTACTCGATGATCCTAGTCAGGAACGGCGTCATGCCGGGCTTGCGCACCGGGCTGACGGTGACCTTGCCGGCGAGGCATCAACTGGGCGAGCGTCGACGGAAACCGGCTGGCCTGGAATAGTTGGTCCAGGGCACGTCGCTGCCCGGCAGTCGTGTCCAGATGAGCGTGGAGGGTTCTTGATGACATCAGCAGGTGGGCCGCCCCCGGGCGCCAGCAATTACCCGGGCCAGGGTGGTCCGTCCGGCCCTCCGGCGCACGAGGCGCCTCCAGGCGGCGGCAATGGGCTGGCCGCCGAGGTGCACACGCTGGAGCGGGCCATCTTCGAGGTCAAGCGGATCATCGTCGGGCAGGACCAGCTCGTGGAGCGGATGCTGGTCGGCCTGCTGTCCAAGGGGCACGTGTTGCTCGAGGGTGTGCCCGGCGTGGCCAAGACGCTGGCCGTGGAGACCTTCGCGCGCGTGGTCGGCGGGACGTTCGCGCGCATCCAGTTCACGCCCGACCTGGTGCCCACCGACATCATCGGTACCCGCATCTACCGGCAGGGCAAGGAGGAGTTCGACACCGAGCTCGGCCCGGTGGTGGTCAACTTCCTGCTCGCCGACGAGATCAACCGCGCGCCGGCGAAGGTGCAGTCGGCGCTGCTGGAGGTCATGCAGGAACGCCACGTGTCGATCGGCGGCAAGACCTTCCCGCTGCCCAACCCGTTCCTGGTGATGGCCACCCAGAACCCGATCGAGCACGAGGGCGTCTACCCGCTGCCCGAGGCCCAGCGCGACCGCTTCCTGTTCAAGATCAACGTCGGCTACCCGTCGCCGGAGGAGGAGCGGGAGATCATCTACCGGATGGGCGTCAAGCCGCCGGTGCCCAAGCAGATCCTCAACACCGGCGACCTGCTGCGGCTGCAGGACATCGCGTCGAACGTCTTCGTCCACCACGCGCTGGTCGACTACGTGGTGCGCGTCGTCACCGCCACCCGCAACCCCGAGCAGCTCGGCATGAACGACGTCAAGACCTGGGTCTCGTTCGGTGCGTCACCCCGCGCCTCGCTGGGCATCATCGCCGGCGCCCGCTCGCTGGCGCTGGTGCGGGGTCGCGACTACGTGATCCCGCAGGACGTCGTGGAGGTCATCCCCGACGTGCTGCGGCACCGGTTGATACTGACCTATGACGCGCTCGCCGACGAGATCTCGCCGGAGATCGTCATCAACCGGATCCTGCAGACCGTGGCCTTGCCGCAGGTGAATGCCGTTCCGCAGCAAGGTCATTCGGTGCCGCCGGTGATGCAGACCGTGGCGGCCAGCGGTCGGTGACCGAGCCCCACAAGGCGGTGCGTCATCCGCCATCGTTCGAGCGCGGGCAGATTGACGACCCGAAGCTGTCGGCGGCGCTGCGCCAGCTCGAGCTCACGGTCAAGCGCAAGCTCGACGGGGTGCTGCACGGCGACCACCTCGGCCTGATCCCGGGGCCGGGCACCGAGCCGGGGGAGTCGCGCGAGTACCAGCCCGGCGACGACGTCCGGCGGATGGACTGGGCCGTCACCGCGCGCACCATGCACCCGCACGTCCGGCAGATGATCGCCGACCGCGAGCTGGAGACGTGGATGGTGGTCGACATGTCGGCCAGCCTGGACTTCGGCACCACGGTGTGCGAGAAGCGCGACCTGGCGGTGGCCGCCGCGGCGGCGATCACGTTCCTCAACAGTGGTGGCGGCAACCGGCTCGGTGCGATCATCGCCACCGGCGCGACCCTCACCAGGGTCCCGGCCCGATCGGGGCGCCAGCACGAGCAGACGCTGTTGCGCACCATCGCCACCACGCCCAGGGCGCCGGTCGGCGTGCGCGGCGATCTGGCGACCGCGATCGACGCGTTGCGCCGGCCCGAACGGCGCCGCGGCATGGCCGTCATCATCAGCGACTTCCTGGGCCCCATCAACTGGATGCGCCCGCTGCGGGCGATCGCGGCCCGCCACGAGGTGCTGGCGATCGAGGTGCTCGACCCGCGCGACGTCGAGTTGCCCGACATCGGCGACGTGGTGTTGCAGGACGCCGAGACCGGCGTCACCCGGGAATTCACCATCGACGCCCAGCTGCGTGATGACTTCGCCAAGGCGGCCGCGGCCCACCGCGCCGAGGTGTCCCGCACCATCCGCAGCTGCGGGGCCCCGGTGCTGACGCTGCGCACCGACCGGGACTGGATCGCCGACATCGTCCGCTTCGTCGAGTCCCGCCGTCGCGGGGCACTGGCGGGCCGGCAGTGACACTGCCCCTGCTGGGCCCGATGACGCTGTCGGGCTTCGCACACGCTTGGTTTTTCCTTTTCCTATTCGCCGCCGTCGGGCTGGCCGCGCTCTACATCGTGCTGCAACTGGCGCGGCAGCGGCGGATGCTGCGATTCGCGAACATGGAGCTACTGGAAAGCGTTGCACCGCAACGTCCTTCGCGGTGGCGGCACGTGCCGGCGATCCTGCTGGTGTTGGCGCTGGTGCTGTTCACGATCGCGATGGCGGGGCCGACGAACGACGTCCGGATCCCGCGCAACCGCGCGGTGGTGATGCTGGTGATCGACGTGTCGCAGTCGATGCGCGCCACCGACGTCCCGCCCAATCGCATGGCGGCCGCGCAGGAGGCCGCCAAGCAGTTCGCCGACGAGTTGACCCCGGGAATCAACCTGGGCCTCATCGAGTACGCGGGCACCGCGACCGTGCTGGTGTCTCCCACGACCAACCGGGATGCGACCAAGAACGCGCTGGACAAGCTCCAGTTCGCCGATCGCACCGCGACCGGGGAGGGCATCTTCACCGCGTTGCAGGCCATCGCCACCGTCGGTGCGGTGATCGGCGGCGGCGACACGCCCCCACCGGCGCGCATCGTGTTGTTCTCCGACGGCAAGGAGACGATGCCGACCAACCCGGACAACCCCAAGGGCGCCTTCACCGCCGCGCGCACCGCCAAGGACCAGGGCGTGCCGATCTCGACGATCTCGTTCGGCACGCCCTACGGCTTCGTCGAGATCAACGACCAGCGCCAGCCCGTTCCCGTCGACGACTCCACCATGAAGAAGGTTGCCGAGCTCTCCGGTGGGAATTGGTACAACGCCGCCAGCCTGGCCGAGCTGAAAGCCGTCTACGCGTCGCTGCAGCAGCAGATCGGCTACGAGACGATCAAGGGCGACGCGAGCACGGGCTGGCTGCGGCTGGGTGCGCTGGTACTGGCGCTCGCGGGGCTGGCCGCGCTGCTGATCAACCGTCGCCTGCCCACCTGATTCTGCCGCCGAGCGTCGCGCCAGCGTGGCGGTGGGCGTCGAGCGTCGCGCCAGTGTGACGCTCGCGGTGCGAAAGGGGGCAGATTTCGGGGCACGCACCGTGAGGCGATAGGTTGGCGGGGTGACTGACACAGCCACCGAAACCGCTACGGACGCCCCCGTGGGCAAGCCTCCCTTCGTATCTCGCTCGGTCCTGGTGACGGGCGGAAACCGGGGGATAGGTCTGGCGATCGCCCAGCGGCTGGCCGCCGACGGGCATAAGGTGGCCGTCACGCACCGCGGATCCGGGGCGCCCGAGGGGCTGTTCGGGGTCGTGTGTGACGTCACCGACAACGACGCCGTCGACCGCGCGTTCAAAGAGGTCGAGGAGCACCAGGGCCCGGTCGAGGTGCTGGTGTCCAACGCCGGCATCTCCAAAGACGCCTTCCTGATCCGGATGACCGAGGAGCGGTTCGAAGAGGTCATCAACGCCAACCTCACCGGGGCGTTCCGGGTGGCCCAGCGGGCGTCGCGCAGCATGCAGAAGAAGCGGTTCGGCCGCATCATCTTCATCGGGTCGGTGTCTGGCATGTGGGGCATCGGTAACCAGTCCAACTACGCGGCCGCCAAGGCCGGCCTGATCGGCATGGCACGCTCGATCTCCCGTGAGCTGTCCAAGGCGGGGGTGACGGCCAACGTGGTCGCGCCCGGCTACATCGACACCGAGATGACCCGCTCGCTGGACGAGCGCATCCAGGCGGGCGCGCTGGAATTCATCCCGGCCAAGCGAGTTGGCACCGCCGCCGAGGTCGCCGGGGCGGTCAGCTTCCTGGCTTCCGAGGATGCGAGCTACATCGCCGGCGCGGTCATCCCGGTCGACGGCGGCATGGGCATGGGCCACTGAGTCGCAGAACAAAGAAGAACATCAAAGGACGGATATGGCAGGACTGCTCGAAGGCAAACGGATTCTCGTCACCGGGATCATCACCGACTCGTCGATCGCTTTCCACATCGCGCGGGTGGCCCAGGAGCAGGGGGCCGAACTGGTGCTGACCGGATTCGACCGGCTGCGGCTGATCCAGCGCATCGCGGACCGGTTGCCGGCCAAGGCCCCGCTGATCGAACTCGACGTGCAGGACGAGAAGCACCTCGCCACCCTGGCCGACCGGGTGACCGAGGTGATCGGCGAGGGCAACAAGCTTGACGGCGTGGTGCATTCGATCGGCTTCATGCCGCAGAGCGGGATGGGCATCAACCCCTTCTTCGACGCCCCCTACGAGGACGTCGCCAAGGGCATCCACATCTCCGCGTATTCGTATGCCTCGCTGGCCAAGGCGCTGCTGCCGATCATGAACCCCGGCGGCGGGATCGTCGGCATGGACTTCGACCCGTCGCGCGCGATGCCCGCGTACAACTGGATGACCGTCGCCAAGAGCGCGCTGGAGTCGGTGAACCGGTTCGTGGCCCGCGAGGCGGGCAAGTACGGCGTGCGGTCGAATCTCGTTGCCGCGGGCCCGATTCGGACGCTCGCGATGAGCGCGATCGTCGGCGGTGCGCTAGGCGAGGAGGCGGGCGCCCAGATTCACCTGCTCGAGGAAGGTTGGGATCAGCGCGCCCCGCTGGGCTGGAACATGAAGGACGCGACGCCGGTCGCCAAGACGGTGTGTGCGCTGCTGTCCGACTGGCTACCGGCCACCACCGGCACCGTCATCTACGCCGACGGCGGCGCCAGCACCCAGTTGCTTTAGCGCCTAATGGATTTCGACGCCGTCCTGCTCTTGTCCTTCGGCGGGCCGGAGGGCCCCGAGCAGGTGCGGCCGTTCCTGGAGAACGTCACCCGCGGCCGCAACGTGCCGCCCGAGCGCCTCGACGAAGTCGCCGAGCACTACCTGCATTTCGGCGGAGTTTCGCCGATCAACGGCATCAACCGCGCCCTGATCGCCGAGCTGCGCGCGGAACTGGATCTGCCGGTGTATTTCGGCAACCGCAATTGGGAACCGTACGTCGAGGGCACCGTCGCGACCATGCGGGACAACGGTGTTCGTCGTGCCGCGGTGTTCACCACGTCGGCGTGGAGCGGATATTCCAGCTGCACGCAGTATGTCGAAGACATCGCCCGGGCCCGTCGGGTGGCCGGGCCTGGGTCGCCCGAATTGGTAAAGCTGCGGCCGTATTTCGACCATCCGCTTTTCGTCGAGATGTTCGCCGGGGCCGTAACTGCCGCCGCCGAAACGGTGCCGCAGGGCGCCCGGCTGGTCTTCACCGCGCATTCGGTCCCGGTGGCCGCCGACCAGCGCTTCGGTCCCCAGCTCTACAGCCGCCAAGTCGCCTATGCCGCAAGGCTGGTCGCGGCGGCCGCCGGCTATACCGACTACGACCTGGCCTGGCAGTCGCGCTCGGGCCCGCCGCAGGTGCCGTGGTTGGAGCCGAGCGTCGAGGACCACCTCGCGACGCTAACGGGCACCGAGGCCGTCGTCGTCTGCCCGATCGGGTTTGTTGCCGACCACATCGAGGTGGTGTGGGATCTCGACCACGAGCTCCGGTTACAGGCCGAGGCCGCGGGGTTGGCCTTCGCTCGCGCCGCAACTCCCAACGCCGACAGGCAATTCGCCCGGCTCGCCGCCGACCTGATCGACGAGCTCCGCCACGGCCGGGCGCCGACCCGGGTCGCCGGAAGTGATCCGGTGCCGGGCTGCCTCGCCAGCGTCAACGGCGCGCCGTGCCGCCCGCCGCATTGCGTGGCGCGTCAACAGGATTAGCGGGTCGCCGCCATTAGACTTAGCGGCGATCGCGAGCGCAGCGTAGCTGGGCGAAGCGGGTCGCCGCCATCAGACGTAGTCGGCCCAGGCCGAGTGCAGGATCGCGTCGACCGCGGCCATCCGCGCCGAACGCACCACGGTGGTCAGCGGGCGCAGTGCGTCGGTGGCGATCTGCGCCTGTGACGACGACTGCGTGATGCCCGCAGCGATGCGGTCCGCGGGGGAATCGGACCGGCTCAGCCCGGCGCTGACGGCGATGATGGCGTCGACGTGCGCGGCGTTCTCCAGGACCCGCAGGGCTCGCGACGGCGCATGGTCGGGAATGCGGTGCTGCCGTGCCGATTCCAGCAGCTGCTCGACGAGTCCGCGCGGATCGTCGACGTCGGCCGCGGCGCCCAAGCCGATGGCGCCGAGGGCGTCCGCGGCCGAGCGCACGGCGGACCGCAGCGCGTATTCCGCGTCGCCGAGCTCGTAGTGGTGCAGCGGCGGCGCGCCGGGCAACGAGTACACCGTCCATGACAGCGCACACAATTCGGGTAGGTCCGCGTCGTCGTCGGTGCCGTCGAGCTCGCCGTAGCTGAACTCGGGGACCAGCCCGACGGCGGTGGTCGGATCGTCGGGGTTCGCGATGATCACGGCCTCGCCGGCGGCCAGCGCGTCACTCTCGAACTGCGTCCCCGCGGCCAGCCCACGAACGTCGCCGGGCACCGGCAGCACCACGCTGATGGTCCCGCGCAAACGAGCCGGCAACCCTGCGGACGCCGGCACGGACGGCCGGCCGACCGCCGCGCGCAGCGTCTGCAGCAGCGTGACCGTCCCGGCGTCGTGCACATCGGGCCACGGAAGTCCCGTGTGGCCCGCGGCGACGGCATCATACGCCGTGACCGATTGCTTTGGCGCCCAAAGGGATAACGCGTCCAACACGTCGTCGGGCGCGGCCTTGCCCGCGAGCCAGGCGTTGGCCCACAGGGACAGCGAGACACTGGGACACCACATGATCTCGGAGTGTAGTTGTTTGGTCCGGCAAAGGCGGATTACGCGTATTCTGACCGCATGCCCGCCGCGGTGATTTGGCTCATATTCGCGCTGGTGCTGGCCGGTGCGGAGGCGCTGACGGGCGACATGTCGCTGTTGATGCTTTCCGGGGGCGCGCTGGCCGCCGCGGGCACCACTTGGCTGGTGGGCTGGCCGATCTGGGCCGAGGCGGCGATGTTCGTGGTCGTCTCGGTGCTGCTGCTGGTCTTGGTGCGGCCGGCGCTGCGGCGTCGGCTCACACCCGCGAAGGGGCTGCCGACGGGCATCAAAGCGCTGGAGGGCAAGAGCGCGCTGGTGCTCGACCGCGTCGCCCGCGACGAGGGCCAGGTGAAGCTGGACGGTCAGGTATGGACGGCCCGGCCACTTAACGACAACGATGTCTACGAACCCGGCGAACGGGTGACGGTCATGCAGATCAACGGCGCCACCGCGGTGGTGTTCAAGGACCTGTAATACCTCTGAAGAAACGGGAGGAAGCGCCATGGCTGGGATCGCTCTTTTGTTGGTGGCCCTTGCGATCATCGTCTTTGGGATCATCGTGGTGGCAAAGTCCGTCGCGCTGATCCCGCAGGCCGAGGCCGCGGTGATCGAGCGGCTGGGCCGTTACAGCCGCACCGTCAGCGGGCAGCTCACGTTGCTGGTGCCGTTCATCGACCGCGTGCGCGCCCGGGTGGACCTGCGCGAACGGGTGGTGTCATTCCCGCCGCAGCCGGTCATCACCGAGGACAACCTGACCCTCAACATCGACACCGTGGTCTATTTCCAGGTCACCGTCCCACAGGCTGCGGTCTACGAGATCAGCAACTACATCGTCGGCGTCGAGCAGCTCACCACGACCACGCTGCGCAACGTGGTCGGCGGGATGACGCTCGAGCAGACGCTGACCTCCCGCGACATGATCAACGGCCAGCTGCGCGGCGTGCTCGACGAGGCCACCGGCCGCTGGGGCCTGCGGGTCGCCCGGGTGGAGCTGCGCAGCATCGACCCGCCGCCGTCCATCCAGGCCTCGATGGAAAAGCAGATGAAGGCGGACCGGGAAAAGCGGGCCATGATCCTGACCGCCGAAGGGAACCGGCAGGCCGCGATCACCCAGGCCGAGGGAGCCAAGCAGGCGCAGATCCTGGCCGCCGAGGGCGCCAAGCAGGCCGCGATCCTGGCCGCCGAGGCCGACCGGCAGTCCCGCATGCTGCGCGCCCAGGGTGAGCGCGCAGCGGCCTACCTGCGGGCGCAGGGGCAGGCCAAGGCCATCGAGAAGACGTTCGCCGCGATCAAGGCCGGCAGGCCCACCCCGGAGATGCTCGCCTACCAGTACCTGCAGACGCTGCCGGAGATGGCGCGCGGTGACGCTAACAAGGTGTGGGTGGTGCCCAGCGACTTCAGCTCGGCGTTGCAGGGCTTCACCAAACTGCTGGGTGCCCCCGGCGAGGACGGCGTGTTCCGGTTCCAGCCATCCCCGGTCGACGACGTCCCCAAGCACGCCGCCGAGTCCGACGACGCCGACATCGCCGACTGGTTCTCCACCGAGACCGACCCCGCGATCGCCCAGGCGGTGGCCAAGGCCGAGGCGAGCGCCCGCGCGCCGGTGGACGGCGAGCCCGGCGCGCCGCCGCAGCTGACCCAATAGGCTCGCGTGCATGAGTGCGCTGACTTCACCGAAAACCTATGCGGCGCTTGCCGTGTTCCACGCCGTCGACGCGGTGGCGTGCGGGGTCCAGGTGGCCCCGATCAAGAAAGTTCTGGACGACGTCGGGGTGCCGGACGAGATCCGACCCGTGCTGCCGGTCGTCAAGGCGGCCGCGGCGGTCGGCCTGCTCTCGGTCACCCGGTTCCCCGGCCTGGCGCGGCTGACGACGGCGATGCTGACGCTGTATTTCACCCTGGCCGTCGGCGCGCACATCCGGGCGCGGGACAAGATCGTCAACGCCCTTCCCGCCGCGACGTTTTTGGCCACTTTCGCGGCGATGACGATCAAGGGCCCGGAGCGGGATTAGTCCCCGCTTCAATCTTGGCGAACGACTGCGCGTTTCGGCCCAGCCCGGACGGGGATCGCTTAATTGTGCGGCGTTTCGGGTAACTGACCTACCCAATGAGTCGAAATGCTGAGGTCCGGGCCGCCGATCGGCGAGCGGCGCATCGGTCCATCCAGGGCACGGCCATCGGCAACTTCATGGAGGCGTACGACTTCACCCTGTTCAGCCTCGTCGCCACGCTCCTTGCGCAGACGTTCTATCCCGGGAGCAATTCGGACGCGGGCAACCTGATCGCGACGTTCGGCACGATGACGGCGGGATTCGTCGTCCGGCCCCTGGGCGGTTTCATCTTCGGCCCGCTCGGCGACCGGATCGGGCGCAAGCCCGTGCTGGTGATGACGATCTCGCTGATGGCGGTCTGCGGCGCCTTGACCGGCGCGCTGCCCGGCTACCACGCCATTGGGATCTGGGCGCCCATCCTGCTCACCGTCATTCGCATCGGTCAGGGGCTTTCCTCCGGCGGCGAATACGCGGGCGCCATGACGTTCATCGCCGAACACGCCCCCGACCACAAACGCGGGATGATGGCCGGATTCCTCCCGGTGGGCACGCTCGGCGGGTTCGTCGTGGGCGCCGTGCTGGTGACGGGGCTGCAGACGGCGCTGCCGAGCGCCGAGATGCTGAGCTGGGGCTGGCGCATCCCGTTTCTGCTGGCCGCGCCGCTTGGCCTGGTCGCGATCTACCTGCGTTCGCGGATCGAGGAGTCGCCCGGTTACGAGAAGGTGCACAAGGTCGCGGTGCCGGTCTCCGTCCGCACCCAGTTCGTGCTGACCGTCGTGCGGCAGTGGAAAGGGTTGCTGATCTGCCTCGGGGTGGAGCTCGCGGTCACCGACACCAGCTACATGGTCAGCGGGTACGTGCCGACCTATCTCAAGAAGACCGCGGGCGTGGGGGACACCGCGGCCCTGGTGATGGTCCTGGTGGTGCTGGCTGTCCTGACGGTCGGGGTGCTCCTCGTCGCGATGCTGTCCGACCGAATCGGGGTCAAACCGCTGATGTGGACGGGCTGCGGGCTGCTGGTCGGGGTCTCGCTGCCGGCGTTCGCGTTGATGCGGTTCGGCGGGGCGTATCCGACGAAGTTCGCCGGCGTGGCGCTCGTCGCCCTGCCCATGCTCTTCCTGAGTAGTCTCGAGCCGGCGATCCTGCCCGCGCTGTTTCCCACCCACGTGCGCTACGGCGCGGTGTCGATCGGGTTCAACATCGCGGTTTCGGCCTTCGGCGGCACCACGCCGCTGATCGCCGAGACGCTGGTGGCCGGAACCGGTAATCCGATGATGCCCGCGTACATGCTGATGTTCGCCGGGCTCATCGGCGCCGTCACGTTGATCTTCGCCCCGGAGGTGGCGGGCAAGCCGCTGCTTGGTTCCGGTGTCGTCGACCTCAGCGCGGCAGCGGCGGCACGGGCGGAGCCGGCATGACGCTTGGCGCGGTGCCCGACGGCGGCACCGGGTAGACGCAACCCGGCGCGTTCGACCCCAGGGGCGGCGGGCCCGGGCGGCGGGTGTCGTTGGATGTCATGCGGCTCCCTGGTCGTCCGGGTATGGCACCCGAGGACGCTACTGCCCGAACGTGTCAGCGGGCACCAACACCGAACACGCAACCCCGGGCGCTCGCTGGATCCGCTGGTCCAATGTCACCAGCGGGGCATTCAAGATCTCAGCGAGCGCGACATAAGCCGCGTCGTAGCTGGACAGGTTTGCCCGTAACTGCCAAGCGCGGGAGGCGAGCGTGTCGTATGGCCACAGGTCTACCGCTAGGTCAAGGAGATCCGTGTGGGCTTGGGCGGCTTGGTCCGCGCTGATCGCTCCGCCGAGTTCGGCCCGCCTGATGACGTTGGCGCATTCGTAGGGCAACAACGTCGGTGCGTAAAGTTCGGCTTCTGCCAAGCGTGCGGTTGCCCATTGACCCTCAATGCCGGAATCCAGCAATACGGCCACAACCGCCGATGCGTCGCAGACGATACGCTCGGTCACCGGCGATCGGCGTCTTTGGCGGCGAGGATGACGGCCGCGTCGAGGTGCGCTGCTGTTGCCGTCACTCGGGCGCGGGCACGGGCGACGACGTCGCGCACGGTCGGCTTGTCCGCCGTCGCGACGAGTAGGCCGCGCAGGTATTCCTGCAGTGACTGCCCGGACCGCGCGGCACGTGTGGCCAGCTCATCGCGAACCTCGTCAGGAACGTCCCGGATCGTGATCGCAACCATCCCTGCAGAATAGCAGCAATGCATGCATTTTGCAGACGTCGACCTTGAAGCGAACCTGAAGAAAGCGGCGTCGACGCTCGTACCCGAAACGAAGCGCTAACAATGAGGCATGGTGAGTTACCCGCGCGCGGGCAGGCGCCCGGCGGCCGGCACACCGCGGGTGCTGGTGGTCGAGGATTCCGAGACGATCCGGGAGATGGTCAGCGAGGCGCTGACCGACGCCGGATACCACGCCGACGCCTGCCCCGACGGCGACGGTCTGGAGGCCGCGCTCGACGGCCTGCGACCGGACCTGGTGGTGCTCGACGTGATGCTGCCGGGCCGCGACGGATTCGAGCTCATCGAGGTGATCCGCGATTGGGGCGACGCCGGCATCGTGCTGATCACCGCGCGTGACGGCCTCGACGACCGGCTGCGCGGCCTCGACGGCGGGGCCGACGACTACGTCGTCAAGCCGTTCGAGCTGGCCGAACTCGTGTCGCGGGTCGGCGCGGTGTTGCGCCGGCGGGGACGGCTGCCCCGGGCGCTCCAGGTGGGCGACCTGATGCTCGACGTCGACGCGGGGGTCGCCGTGCGCGCGGGACATCCGCTGGACCTGACCGCCACCGAGCTGCGGTTGCTGCGATTCCTGGTCGAACAGCGCAGCCGAATCGTGAGCGCCCCGCAGATCCTGAACGCGGTGTGGGGCTACGACGCCTACGACCCCAACCTGGTGCAGGTGCACATCAGCGGGCTGCGCCGCAAGCTCGAGGCACACGGGCCGCGAATCGTGCACACGGTCCGCGGCATCGGCTACCGCATGCAGGCACACCGATCATGACGGCACCAGCCGATCCGGCGACTCCGACGCCGTCGCTGCAGCGCCGGGTCGTCGTCGTCTCTATTGGCGTGCTCGCCGTCGTGTTGCTGATCCTGGGCGTGATCATCGACGTCACCGTGCGCGCCCAGGCCCGTCGAAACCTCAACGACCGGCTTCTGGCGGCCACCTCCCGCGCGGACGCCCTGGCGATCGCGCGCACGCCGCCGCAGCAGATCGCCGCCCAACTGGGCGGCGGCACCGTGCGCGCGCTCGTGATCACCGCCGAAGGCACGGCCTACGGCGACCCCGCGATCAGCCCGCAGACCACCGCCGGCGCGTTCGTTCCCCCGCTTGGGCCACCGCCACCGCCACCGCCCGGCTACCCGCCGCCCGGCTACCCGCCGCCCGGTTACCCGCCGTTCGGCCCGCCGCCGGGCGTACCGCCCCCGCCGCCGGACGCGACCGCCACCGAGCTGGTGCATCCGTTGCCCGACGGCGGTCGCGTGATCCTGGTGGCGGACACCACGCAGACCACGCAGGTGACCCGGGAGCTGCGCCAGTTGATGATCGGCTTGGGTGTGGCGACGCTGGTGGTGGCCGCGCTGCTGCTGATCGCGGTCAGCCGCGTCGCGCTGCGGCCGCTGGACCGGCTCACCGCGCTGGCCACCAACATCGCGACGGGTGATCGCGGCCGACGATTGCGCCCGAAGCGCGCCGATACCGAATTAGGCCGTGCAGCAGCAGCTTTCGACGGAATGCTGGAGGCGCTGGAAGCCTCCGAGCGGCGGGCCCAGCACTCGGCCGAGGATGCCCGGCGCGCCGAGGCGGCCACCCGGCGATTTCTCGTCGACGCCGCGCACGAGCTGCGCACGCCGATCGCCGGCATCCAGGTGGCCGCCGAACAACTCGTCAGCAACGCCGGCCAGCAGCGCGACGACGCGGCCCGTGCTCAGTACCGCCGTGCCAGCCTGCTGCTGTCCGACGCCCGCCGCGCCGGGCGCCTGGTGGCCGACATGCTCGACCTGAGCCGCATCGACGCGGGACTGCCGCTGGATCTGCAAGACGTCGACCTCGCCGCCGTCGTCGACGCCGAAGCCGACCGGGCGGCCCTGCTCGCGCCGCGCGTCACGGTCATCCGGACCGGTCCGGACGAACTGCGGATGAAAGCGGACCCGAACCGGGTGGCGCAGATCCTGTCCAACCTGCTCGACAACGCCCGGCGTTACACCCCCGAGGCCGGCGCGATCCACCTCGACCTGCGCTCCGGCGGCCACGCGGCCGAGGTGACCGTCACCGACACCGGCCCCGGCATTCCCGACGACGAACGCGACCGCATCTTCGAGCGGCTGGTGCGCCTGGATGCCGGCCGCGACCGCGACCACGGCGGTGCCGGGCTGGGCCTGCCGATCGCCAGGGCGCTGGCGCGCGCCCATGGCGGGGAGCTGACGTGCCTGCCGCGCGAGGGCGGCGCTCAATTCCGGCTCAGCCTGCCGCTCGACGGGGGAGTGAATTGAGGGAGCGGTGGTCGCCCCAACCGGATTGATTGGGGCGACCACCGCTCGTCAGCGCGCTGGACGGCCGGCGTCAGAATCCCGGCGGCGGTGGAGGTGGTCCGCCGGGGTGCTGCCCAAATGGTCCGCCCGGTGCACCGGGCCCGGGCGGCGGAGCCCCGAACGGTCCGCCCGGACCCCCCGGACCGGGCGGCGGCGGCCCGGGTTGCCCCGGTCCCGGTGGCGGCGGCGGTGGATCGGCGCTGGCCACTGCGGTGCCGAAGCCCGCCGCGGCCACCCCGAGGGCGCCCGCGAGCAACGAGCCGGCGATCACTTGCTTGATCTTCATTGTCGGTTTCTCCTTCGGTGCGTTATCGGGCTGGCGGTGGCGACGACGGCGGGGACGCCGGACCGCCGGGAGGGGCGGGGAGGCCGGGCTGCGGCGGCTGGCCCGGCGGCGGCGGGGCGGCCCAGGGCGGCGGCGGGTGCCAGGCGAACGGCGGTGGCGGCGGGGGACCCAGGGCGCCCGGTGGCGGCGGGAAACCCCAGCCCGGCGGTGGGGGCGCGGGGGCCCAGAGGCCGATCAGGGTGGCGGCACCGAACGCGCCGACGGCGAGTCCGGCCAACCCGCTGCCGACCGCGACGCCCAAGGGGTGCCGCTGCAGGACCGAAGGTGAAGTTGCGGGGTGCGTGGTGTGAGTCGATTCCTCGCTGGTCAAAGTGCCTCCTCGTTGCTCGGGTGATGCCGGCGACGTTAGGAAGCCGATCTGAAATCAACCTGAAGAGCGGCCCTTATGGCCCATATCTTCAGGTTCGATTCAGAAATCCGGAGGCGACGTCAGCGGGCGACGGCCGGTTCGGGGGAGGGCGTGGCGGCCTGCGCCTTACGGCGGTGGTGGCGCCGGAACTGGCGGATCTCGACGATCAGCCCGGTCAGCCCCAAAGCGCCGGTGCACAGCGACACCAGGAGCAGCAGCGGGTTGGGGTGGCTGGCGAGGGCGTCGCCGAGGATCACCACGGCCGCGGTGCCAGGCAGCAAACCCGCCAGCGTTGCCAACGTGTAGGGCACAGGCCGCACCGCAGAGGCGCCAGCGGCGTAATTGATCGCCGAAAACGGTACGGCGGGGATCAATCTCAGCGAGAAGACCGCGAGCCAGCCACGTTCACGCAGGCGCTCGTCGACCGTGTCGATCGCGCGGTGGCGAACCAGGCGGTTGAGCTGCCACCCGGCCGCGCGCACCAGCAGCATCGCGATCACCGCGCTCGCGGTGCTGGCGGTCACCGCGATGGCGATCCCCAGCGGGGGGCCGAACAGCAGCCCGGCGGCCAGGGTGAACGCGGTGCGGGGCACCGGCACCACGGTGACCAGGATGTGCGCGGCTAGGAACGCCAACGGGAACCAGGGGCCGACCGACTCGGCCCAATCCCGCATCTGCACCGGCGTCGGCAGGGGAAGCCAGGAGGCCACCACTATCAGGACTGTGATACCGACCACTGCGGCGACCGTCCGGGGCCCGGACAGCCGACGTGCCCTCGCGCCCACGACGCAGCCGGCGTCGCGGAGTCTTCGGGTGATTTTGCAGGTGGCGGAAGCCGTCACGGCTGTCAAGGTTACGGGGCGGAGAAGAATAAGTCCTTTCAGAAGGCTGGCGTTTCCTCGCCGCACTCGGCCAAGGCGCCCCGATCACCGGCGCGCGCGGTTTTTTGCGGGGAGGCACCATCAATTAGCCTCGTTAGCAAGTGGCGGAGCCCCATTTGCAGGGAAAAAGGGAGCAATCGGTGTCCATTGACGTACCCGAGCGCATCGGACTGGAACAGGTTCGCGGGCGTTGGCGCACTGCGGTCGCGGGTGTGCTGTCGAAGAGCTTGCGCAAGGATCCCGAGCAACTGGGTGACGAGCCCGAACGGCTGCTGGAAAGCCCGACTTACGACGGGATCGCGGTTCGGGCGCTCTACAGTGGCCTCGACGAGCTGCCCGAACCGGCGCTGCCCGGCGAGTGGCCCTACGTGCGCGGTGGCGACGCGGCGCGCGACGTCGACGCCGGCTGGAAGGTTGCCGAGGCGTTCCCCGCGCCGGGCTGCGCTGACCCCAACGCCGCGGTGCTGTCCGCCCTCACCGACGGGGTCAGCGCGTTGCTGCTCCGGGTGGGGGAGACCGGGGTGCCTGCCGGTGAGATCGGGCAGCTGCTGTCGGGCGTGTACCTGGACCTGGTTCCGGTGATCCTCGATGCGGGCGCCGACTACGCCGAGGCCAGCGACGCCCTGGTGGCTTTGGTTGACCGGGTGGACGACGACAAGCGCGGTGCCCTGTCGATCGACCTCGGCGCGGACCCGCTGACCGCCTCGCTGAGCGGCCGGGAATCCCCGTCGACCGAACAAGTGGTGGCGGTGGCGACGCGGGTGGCCGGGGGCCACGGCGTGCGAGCGATCACCGTCGACGGTCCCGCCTTCCACAACCTGGGCGCCAACGCGAGCTGGGAGCTGGCCGGCAGCGTCGCGGCCGGGTTGGCCTACCTGCGTCTGCTCACCGAGGCCGGGGTACCGGTCGGCCAGGCGTTGCGGCAGGTCAGCTTCCGGCTGGCCGCCGACGACGACCAGTTCACCACCATCGCCAAATTCCGGGCCGCGCGTCAGCTGTGGGCGCGCGTTGCCGAGGTGGTCGGCGAGCCGGACGCCGGTGCGGCGGTGGTGCATGCGCAGACGTCGCTGCCGATGATGACCCAGCGCGACCCGTGGGTGAACATGCTGCGCGGCACGGTGGCCGCCTTCGGCGCGGGCGTCGGCGGCGCCGACACCGTGCTCGTGTTGCCGTTCGACGTGGCCATCCCCGGCGGTTTTCCCGGCGTGGGCGCCGGCTTCGCGCGCCGCATCGCCCGCAACACCCAGCTGCTGCTGCTGGAAGAGTCGCACGTCGGGCGGGTGCTGGACCCGGCCGGCGGGTCCTGGTACGTCGAGGACCTCACCGAGCAGCTGGCGCAGCGGGCGTGGCAGCAGTTCCAGGCCATAGAGCAGCGCGGCGGGTTCGCCGCCGCCCGCGACTACATCGCCGAGCAGATCGCCGAGGTCGCCACGCGGCGCGCCGACGACATCGCGCATCGCCGCACCGCAATCACCGGTGTGAACGAATACCCGAACCTCGAGGAACCGCCTTTGACGCAGATTGAGCCACAGGCTGAGCCGCAAGAGGATTCGCCGTCCGGCGCCCGGCGCTACGCGGCCGAGTTCGAGGCGCTGCGGGACCGTTCCGACGCCTTCCTGGCGCGCACCGGTTCGCGCCCCAAGGCGCTGCTGCTGCCGCTCGGCCCCTTGGCCGAGCACAACATTCGGACGACGTTCGCGGCCAACCTGCTGGCGTCGGGCGGCATCGAGGCGATCAACCCGGGGCCGGTCGACGCCGCCGGGGCCGGGGCCGCGGTGGCCGGCGCGGATTCGACGGTGGCGATTATCTGCGGCACCGACAAGCGCTATCACGACGAGGCCTCGGGCGTCGTCGAGGCGGCCCGAAGCGCCGGTGCGGCGAGGGTCTATCTGGCGGGCCCGGAGAAGGCGCTGAGCGAGCTGGACGACGCCGCACCCCGGCCGGACGAGTACCTGACCGCGAAAATCAATGCGGTGCAAGCCATGTCGAACCTGCTCACCCGGTTGGGAGCGTAGCGCCATGACGATGACCACACCCGCGATCGGCAGCTTCGCCGAGGTCCCGCTGCACGGTGATCGCAAAGTGCCCCCGGCCACCGAGGCCGCCGTGCAAAAGTACGACGCCGCGGATTGGCACACCCCCGAAGGCATCGACGTCAAACCGGTGTACATCGCCGCCGACCGCGCCGCCGCGGCGGCCGAGGGCTATCCGCTGAACAGCTTCCCGGGCGAGCCCCCCTTCGTGCGCGGCCCGTATCCGACGATGTACGTCAACCAGCCCTGGACTATTCGCCAATACGCGGGGTTCTCCACGGCGGCGGATTCCAACGCCTTCTACCGTCGCAACCTCGCCGCCGGCCAGAAGGGCCTGTCGGTCGCCTTCGACCTGGCCACCCACCGCGGCTACGACTCCGACCACCCCCGTGTTCAGGGCGACGTCGGAATGGCCGGTGTGGCAATCGATTCCATCCTCGACATGCGGCAGCTGTTCGACGGCATCGACCTGTCGGCGGTGTCGGTGTCGATGACCATGAACGGCGCCGTGCTGCCGATCCTGGCGCTGTACGTGGTGGCCGCCGAGGAGCAGGGGGTGCCGCCGGAGAAATTGGCCGGCACCATCCAGAACGACATCCTCAAAGAGTTCATGGTGCGCAACACCTACATCTATCCGCCCAAGCCGTCGATGCGCATCATCTCCGACATCTTCGCCTACACCAGCGCCAAGATGCCCAAGTTCAACTCCATCTCGATCTCCGGGTATCACATCCAAGAGGCCGGCGCCACAGCGGATTTGGAGCTGGCCTACACCTTGGCCGACGGCGTCGACTACATCAAGGCGGGCCTGGACGCCGGGCTGGACATCGACAAATTCGCGCCCCGGCTGTCGTTCTTCTGGGGCATCGGCATGAACTTCTTCATGGAGGTCGCCAAGCTGCGCGCCGGCCGGCTGCTGTGGAGCGAACTCGTGGCTGGGTTCGGCGCCAAGAACCCGAAATCCCTTTCCCTGCGCACGCATTCGCAGACCTCGGGCTGGTCGCTGACCGCGCAGGACGCCTTCAACAACGTCGCGCGTACCTGCATCGAGGCCATGGCCGCCACCCAGGGCCACACGCAGTCGCTGCACACCAACGCGCTGGACGAGGCGCTTGCGCTGCCCACCGACTTCTCGGCACGCATCGCGCGCAACACCCAGCTGCTGTTGGCGCAGGAGTCGGGCACCACCAGGCCGATCGACCCGTGGGGCGGCTCCTATTACGTGGAGTGGCTGACGCATCGGCTCGCGCAAGCGGCCCGCGGCCACATGGCCGAGATCGCCGAGCACGGCGGCATGGCCCAGGCCATCGACGACGGCATCCCCAAGATGCGCATCGAGGAGGCCGCCGCGCGAACCCAGGCGCGCATCGACTCCGGCCAGCAGCCCGTGATCGGCGTCAACAAGTACCAGGTTGACGAGGACCAGGAAATCGAGGTGCTCAAGGTCGAGAACAGTCGGGTGCGGGCCGAGCAGCTGGCGAAACTGCGCGAGCTGCGGGCCGGCCGGGACCAGCCGGCCGTCGACGCCGCGCTCGCCGAACTGTCCCGCGCGGCGGCCGCGCACGGTCGCGCGGGCGAGGACGGGCTGGGCAACAACCTGCTGGCGCTCGCCATCGATGCCGCCCGGGCCAAGGCCACCGTGGGCGAGATTTCCGACGCGCTGGAAAAGGTGTATGGCCGTCACCAGGCTGAGATCCGTACCATCGCCGGGGTCTACCGTCACGAAGCCGGAAAGGCGACCAACATCGCAACCGCCACGGAATTGGTCCAGAAATTCGCCGAGGCCGACGGTCGCCGGCCCAGGATTCTGGTGGCCAAGATGGGCCAGGACGGCCACGACCGTGGGCAGAAGGTGATCGCGACGGCGTTCGCCGACATCGGGTTCGACGTCGACGTCGGGTCGCTGTTCTCCACGCCCGAGGAGGTGGCCCGCCAGGCCGCCGACAACGACGTGCACGTCGTCGGGGTGTCGTCGCTGGCCGCCGGCCATCTGACGCTGGTGCCGGCGCTGCGCGACGCGCTGGCCGAGGTCGGGAGGCCCGACATCATGATCGTCGTCGGTGGGGTGATCCCGCCCGGCGACTTCGACGAGCTGTACGCCGCCGGGGCCACCGCCATCTTCCCGCCCGGGACGGTGATCGCCGACGCCGCGATCGGCCTGCTGCACAAGCTTGCCGAGCGGCTTGAATACAAGCTGGATTAGCCGGCCACTGTCCAATTGCGTTGGTAATCATGGATTGTCACCGGCGCGCCCGAATCATGGCCCGATGGGGGGGCTGCGATGCATTCATATCCGGCCATTGAGCGACGGATATCACGAATTTCGTAAGCCGTCCTACCCTTTTACCATCGCAGTTCTTTTGGGCCAAATGGTCACATTCCCTACCGCCTCGACCCGGCATGGGCTATTCTCCGGCTAACCTTTGTCGGGAAAGGTGCCTTTATGCCGGTGTTGGCCATTTCTACCTATCCGGCGGACAACCTAATTCCGCGTCGATATCCGCACCTTACCGACAGGCTCTCATGGGCTTACGCGCTCACCTCGACCTGGGTGGTCGGCTGGGTTATCGCCCACATGTATTTCCAGCGGGTTGTCTTTTCCAACGATTTATGGTGGTTGCAGTACTACGTCGGCAATTACGCGCCGGGATTCGTTCGACGCGGTCTCGGTGGTGAGCTGATCCGCATTTTCGCGCCCGGCGACTACTTCACCGCCGCCTATGCGTTCCTGTGGGCGTCCATCGTGGTTTGGCTGATCGCCCTCGCCGGGCTGACCTGGCGGATCCTTAGCACCGGAGCCCGATGCCAACGCAAGGCAATGCTGGCCCTCCTGGCCCCAGTCCTGCCCTTCTCGCTTTCCTACGCCATCTACAGCCCCCATCCCGAACTCTTTGGCATGACGGCGCTGCTGGCTTACAGCGTCTCCCTCACCACGGCAAGAACCCCCCACGCCAGAATGTGCCTCAGTGCCGTGTACGGAATGGTGATAGCCGTGCTGGCGCTCATGCACGAGGCGATTCCACTCGAGTTGGCGCTCGGAGCGGTTTTGGCGATCGTCGTTCTCGCGAAGGATTCGGCGCGCGCCACGCAGCGAATGTGCACGGTCTTGGCAGTCGGCCCGGGGCTCGCCTCAACGCTGTTGGTCGCAGGGCTGGGGCGCCGCGATCTGGCGGCGCAGGTGTGTGATCAAGTTCCGCATGGGCTGATCGAACATCCGTGGGGGGTTTCCACAACGCCGCAGAAAGCGCTCGACTACATGCTCGGTCGGGTCGAGAGCCGCACGGATTTTCACGACTTCATGTGCGCTAAAGTCATACCGATTTTCGACTCCGACACGGCCGGCGCCGTCTACATGGTTTTACATTGGGGTTTCTTCCCGCTGCTCGGCGCCTTCCTACTCGGGGTGGTGTACTTCGCCGGCACGGCATGGACAATTCGCTATTTCTCCGGTGTTCCGATCCGTGCTTTCCTCGGCGAATTACGCCACAATCTCGTGCTGCCGTTGCTCGGGGCGGCATTGGTGGTTCCGCTGTTTGTCACCGCCGTCGATTGGACGCGGTGGTGGATCTTGATCACCTTCGACGTGGCCGCCGTGTACTTCCTCTACGCGATCAAGCGGCCGGAGATCGAGCAAGCGCCGTCCAGACGAAGCGTGCTGCTGTTCGTGTACATCGTCGTCGCGCTGGCGTTGCTTCCGACCGGGGCCGCGAACAACGTCGGCGTATGGAGCGTGCACCTTTTCTGAGCCGATGGCCCTATACGCTGGGGGATCGTGTCGGGAATCGAGGCATTGGCCGAGGCGGTCCGTAACGGCGATCGCGCGGCGCTGCCGCGGGCGATCACGCTGCTGGAATCCACCCGCGCCGACCATCGGGAGAAGGCGCAGCAGCTCCTGCTGGAGCTGATGCCTTACTCGGGCAACGCGCGCCGCGTCGGCATCAGCGGGACGCCAGGGGTGGGCAAGTCCACCAGCATCGAGGCGCTCGGCATGTACCTGATCGAGCGGGACCACCGGGTGGCCGTGCTGGCCGTCGACCCGTCGTCGACCCGCACCGGCGGCTCGATCCTGGGCGACAAGACCCGGATGGCGCGCCTGGCGGTGCAGCCGGACGCTTACATCCGTCCATCCCCGACGTCGGGCACGTTAGGCGGGGTGGCCAAGGCCACGCGGGAAACCATCGTCCTGCTGGAGGCCGCCGGGTTCGACGTCATACTCGTCGAGACCGTCGGCGTCGGCCAGTCCGAGGTGGCCGTGGCAAACATGGTCGACACGTTCGTGTTGCTGACCCTGGCGCGCAGCGGCGATCAGCTGCAGGGCATCAAGAAGGGCGCGCTGGAGCTGGCCGACATCGTCGTGGTCAACAAAGCCGACGGGGAGCACCTGCCCGAGGCGCGCAAGGCGGCGCGCGAGCTGTCGGCGGCGATCAGGCTGATCCACCCGGGCGAAACGCTCTGGCGGCCACCGGTTCTCACGATGAGCGCGACCGAGGGCACCGGCCTGGCCGAGCTCTGGGACACGATCGAGCGCCATCGCCGGGTGTTGTCCGAAGCCGGCGAACTCGACGAGCGCCGGCGGGCCCAGCAGGTCGACTGGACCTGGCAGATGGTCCGCGACACGGTCCTGGACCGGGTGATGTCCAACCCGGGCGTCCGCAAAATCCGCGCCGACCTAGAACGGCAGGTCAAGGCGGGGGAGCTGACTCCCGCGTTGGCGGCCCAGCAAATCCTCGAGGCCGCGTCCGGCTAACGGATAGGTAAATTAACCGTCGTTTTCCCGGCGGAAGGTATGAACTCCACGTAAATTCGATAGCGTGACAATGGAGTCTCGGGTCGCTCGCCGCGCGGTCCCAGTACAGGATGGCCCTGACGCAGGCCATCGTGTGTCCGGCGCGGCGGACCCCCACTTTGCGTGCGTCGTTCGCGCTTTCTCCACGATGTTCCCGGCCCGCCGGTTCGGCGGCGGGGCGCTGGCCGTGTATGTCGACGGCCAACCCGCCGTCGACGTGTGGACCGGCTGGGCGGACCGGGGCGGTCAGGTGCCGTGGTCGGCCGACACCGCCCCCATGGTTTTCTCGGCAACCAAGGGCATGGCCGCCACGGTCATCCACCGGCTCGCCGACCGTGGGCTCATCGACTACGAGGCTCCCGTCGCCGAGTACTGGCCGGACTTCGCCGCCAACGGCAAAGCCGAGCTCACGGTGCGCGAGGTGATGAGGCACGCCGCCGGCCTGTCGGGCCTACGCGGCGCCACGCAGGAAGACTTGTTCGATCACCTCGTGATGGAGGAGCGGCTGGCGGCCGCCCCGCCGGGGCGCCTGCTGGGCAAGTCCGCCTATCACGCGCTGACATTCGGCTGGCTGATGTCCGGTCTCGGCCGGGCGGTGACCGGTAAAGGCATGCGCGCGCTGATCCGTGAAGAACTCGCCGAGCCGCTGGGTACCGACGGCATGCACCTGGGCCGGCCGCCGGCCGAGTCGCCGACGCGGGTGGCCCAGATCATCACGCCGCAGAACTTGGTGGGCAACCCGGTCCTGTCCTACGTGACGCGCAAAGTCGCCAACGAGCTGTCCGGGGGATGGCGGTCCATGTACTTCCCGGGCATGATCGTCGCCGTCCAGGGCGAGATGCCGATGCTGGACGCCGAAATCCCGGCGGCCAACGGGGTGGTGACGGCCCGCGCGCTGGCCCGGATGTACGGCGCGATCGCCAACCACGGGGAGATCGACGGCACCCAGTTCCTGTCCCGTGAACTCGTCGCGGGCCTGACCGGCCGGCGGAGCCTGCGGCCGGACCGAAACCTGTTCGTGCCGTTGGCTTTCCACCTCGGCTACCACAGCCTGCCGTATGCCAATGTGATGCCCGGCTTCGGTCACGTCGGACTGGGCGGTTCGCTTGGCTGGGCCGACCCTGCCCAAGGTGTGGCGTTCTCGCTGGTGCACAACCGGCTGCTGACACCGTTCGTGATGACCGATCACGCTGCGTTCGTCGGGATCTACAAGCTGATCCGCGACGCCGCAGCCAAGGTGCGCAAGCGCGGGCTGCAGCCGGTCACCGAGTTCGGGGCGCCGTTCTCGGAGCCGGGAGCCGTCGCGGGCTAAGCGCTGCGTGGCGGAGCAATTTGCCAGGTGTAAGCGAGCCTTCAAAGTCTCACTGCGGATCGAATCGAGCCGAATCAGGCCGGGAGCTAGTCGAAAACTCCCGTGTTCGGTAAATAAATCTCGAACGCTCGCATAATCGGGATCCACGTAGTACGTATTCGCCCTTGTCCTCCTTTAACCCATGGGTCGGGTTTGGGGCAATGGGCGAAGGGGGAGTTCTGCATGGTTACTCAGCCCAGAGCCGTGAGCCTCGAGTGGTGGATTGCTGATGGCCCGGAAGATGATGGCGAGACCAAATCGCCATCGAAGAATGAGCCGTGCGAAGCGCCACCACCACGGCAAAGAGGGATGTTTCCCCTGCTGGCTGCGGTCGCGTGTACGGTCTTCGGTTCCAAGCTCATCGTCATTTGGGCGCTCGGTTCACCGATGCCGCTCTTGGATCAGTGGGACGGGGAGGGGGCCGGGCTGTACTCCCCCTACCTGAAGGGCGAATTGTCGGTCACCGACCTCTTCGCCCCACACAACGAACACCGCATTCTCGTTTTCCGGCTGTTCGCGCTGGCCCATCTCGAGCTGGCCGGCGAGTGGAACACGCGCCTCGAAATGATCCTCGGCGCGATCGTGCATACCGCGGTGATCACCTGGCTGGCAGCGCTGCTGATGCCCCTCGTGGCGGCGCAGCGCCGGATGCTCCTGGCGTGCTTCGTCGCATTCCTATTCGCGTTTCCTGTCGTCTACGAGAATGCGCTGTGGGCGTTTCAGGGCCAGGTGTACCTCGCGTTGTTCTTCGGTCTCGCGGCTCTGGTCGCGTTCGCGTTCGCGCGGCCCTTTTCTGCGCGCTGGTTTTATGGAGTGGCCGCCGCGGTCCTCAGCTATTTCTCTTTTGCGACGGGAGTGGCTCCCATACTTGCGGCCGCGGTACTGGTAGGTCTGCAGTTGGCCACAAAAGTCAGACAGCGGAGCGGTCGCGAGCTCGCCGGGGTTGCCGTTCTCGTAGCAATCGCGCTGTCGATGATCGCGTGGACTGCGGCGTGCGCGCATCCGATGAGCACTTCATGGACGTTTATTCAGGGATTGTCGGTGCTCTTTGCCATGGCTGCGGCCGGTTTGATTCCGACGTTTCTGTTCTGCTATCGGACAGTGGCGAGGCGCCCGGGAATCTCCGACCGCGCCTGGGTGTCAGTCGGAATCTGCACATGGCTTGTCTTCCAGTTCGTGTTGTTTGCCTACGGCCGCGGAACCGCCGTAGGGGTGCGCTACCTCGACGTCGTCCTCCTCGTCTATCCCGTCGGACTGATGGCGATGTTCGCGCTCGCTGACTCTGTGCCCGCCGCGCGGTTCAGACGAAATGTGCAGCGAGGCGCCCTGAGGTGGGTGTTCGCTGTCGTGGCAGCGGTCGCTGCGCTGGGCTACTACGGTTCGGTGCTTGGGGCGGTCGACTGGAGTCGCGCCGCGCGCCAGCAGGTCGCGAAGGTGCAGACCTACCTCGCCACCGGAAACGTCGACTACTTGAGGTCAATGGGCCGCGGTGGTCATGGAATAGAACTTTGCTACCCGAACCCGCAGCGGCTGGCCAAGGTTCTGGAAGATCCCCAGGTCAGAGCGATCCTGCCGCCCGAATTCCGGCCCGCCAATGCCGACAATGCCGGGGCTCGGACCAGGATGTTGCTCAAGGGCGCGCTCGCCCGCGATACCGCGACCGGGGTCCACGTCGTGCTGTCCGCCGGCCCCGCATTGTTGGCGGTGGGGATGGGCTTGTTTTTCGCCGCCGGGGCGCGACGCAGCCTCCGGCGCTGACGCCTCCTTCCTCGTGCTCGGCGACCGGCCCGGTGAATGAGACGTTGCAAGGGCGTTTCCGATGCGGCTGATTTGCTGAAAATGCACGCGTTCGGATACACGACCTCATAGGCTCCCCACAGTAAGCCGTGAACGTCGAGGCAGCTCGGGTAAGGCCGGAGCGATCGCAGGATGGAAAGCAGTGGGGAGGCGGCGGTTCACATGGTGGCTCAAACCGATAAACGCATCTGCATCATCGGCGGTGCCGGGCACGTGGGCCTGCCGCTGGCGCTCGTGCTCGCAGACGAGGGGTTCAATGTCGACATTCTCGACACGAACGCGAATGCGCTCAAGACGATCATGGCCGGGCGGATGCCCTTCGTCGAGAACGGTGCCCCGGAGCTGCTCAAGCGACTCTTGCCCACCGGACGTATCTCGGCGACCACCGATTCGTGGGCGGTCCGCAATTCCGATATCGTGATCTGCGTCGTCGGGACGCCGGTGGACGAATACCTGACGCCCCAGGCGCACACCTTCTTTCGCATCATCGACGAGATCAGCCCCTACTTCCGCGACGGCCAGACGCTGGTTCTCCGAAGCACCGTCTACCCGGGGCTAAGCCAGCGCGTCCACGACATGTTCGCTGAGCGGGGGATCGGTCTGCACGTCACCTTTTGCCCCGAGCGCATCGCGCAAGGTCATTCGATCCGCGAGCTCAGGGAGATTCCGCAGATCATCAGCGGGTTCGACGCCGAAGGGTGTCGGATCGTCCGGGAGCTCTTCTCGCGGATAACCCCCGAGATCATCGAGGTCGAGCCGCAGGAAGCCGAGCTGGCCAAGCTGTTCTGCAATGCCTACCGCTACATCCAGTTCGCGGTCGCCAACCAGTTCTACCTGCTCAGCCGCGAGGCCGGGCTCGACTTCGACCGGATTCATCACGCGGCGACGTACCGGAACAAGCGTGTCGACAGCCTGCCCAAGGCGGGGCTGGCGGCGGGCCCATGCCTGCTGAAGGACACCATGCAGCTCGCCGGATTCAGCAACAACAACTTCATGCTGGGGCACTCCGCCATGCTGATCAACGAGGGCCAGCCACAGTTCATCGTCAATATGCTTAAGCGCCGGGTTGATCTGCGCGACAAGACCGTTGGCCTGCTCGGCATGACATTCAAGGCGGATTGTGATGACACCCGCGACTCGCTGAGCTTCAAGCTCCGGCATCTGCTCATGCTCGAGGCCAAGAAAGTGATGCTGCACGACCCGTTCCTGGACGGCCCGGACTACTATGCACTCGATGCCGTATTGGGCCGTGCCGACGTGCTCGTCGTCGGCGTGCCCCACTCGATCTACCGGGGCCTGCAAATCCCCAGAGGCAAAATCGTCGAGGACGTCTGGGGCTGCCTGGATCTCACCGAGGCCGAAGCGGGCGCGACGAACGGGACCCCGCTGGCGACGCTCGGCACTGGGACACCGGCAAAGTGAAAGTTCTCGTAACCGGTAGCGCGGGTGATCGTCGTAGCTCTTCTTGACCTTGCCGTACTTCGAGTAGTTGTCGATGCCGACGACCTCGTGGCCGGCGCGCAGCAGCTCGTCGACCACGTATCCGTTGATGAATCCCGCGCTACCGGTTACGAGAACTTTCACTTTGCCGGTGTCCCAGTGCCGAGCGTCGCCAGCGGGGTCCCGTTCGTC
>NZ_LZKE01000064.1:0-9637 GCF_001672675.1 Mycobacterium sp. E2327 | reverse complement strand
CGCGGCTCCGATGCCGGCGACCAGTTTTGCGCCCTGACGGGTGAGCTTGCTCAGCAGGAACCCCCACCCGCCGCCCGCAACGACTCCGGGCTGCCCGAGGACCAGATCAGCACCGCCGAGTGGGTTTCTCGCTATACCAAGAACGAACGCGTGCATGGCATCTTTCGCAACATGTGCGCCTCGATCTTTGCTGTCGGCTCCGAGGATCTGCCCGCGCGGGTGTTTCTCACCTACTTCACCCGCAAGAGCGCGTTCAAGCGGTTCGGCTTTCACCCCGAGGGCACCATCGGGCTGTGGCGTGGCCTGGCCGGTGTCGTCGAGTCGCGCGGTGGTGAGGTGTGGCTATCGACCGCGGCCACCAGGATCGTCTCCGACGGCGGTGGGGTCACCGGGGTGGAGGTGATCCGCGACGGTGAAAAGGTAAGTGTCGCAGCACCGGTCGTGGTGAGCGACGTGGGGCCCGCCGCCACCGTGAAGCTTCTCGGTGAGGACAAGGTGCCCACCGATTACCAGGACATGGTCAAAAAAGGTGATCGTCCGACTGCGATGATCTCGGTGAACTTCGCGAGCCGCAGCCGCCTCGTCGACGTTCCGGGCATGCTCAGCTTCGCTACCTCGCGGCGGCTGGCTTACATCGCGAATTTCACCGATACCTGCCCGGAGATGGCGCCGCCAGGGTGGCACCTCTACGTCGGGACGGCGGTGCCCAAGCCGTCGATTGGCGACTTCGACGAGGCCGTCGAAACCGAGTTACTGCTCGAGGACCTGCGCGACAACATCGACGGATTCGATGAGCGGGCACGGATATTGAGCATCGCGGTCACTCGCGACGACTGGCCGCCCCAACGCGCGGTGGCGGGCTTCGACCTGCCGCACGACACCCCGTTCGCGGGCCTGTGGAATGTGGGGGACGCGGTCAAGGAATACGCCAACGGGGGGACGACGGCGTGCGCGGAGACAGCGGCGCTGGTGGTGGACAAAATTATCGCGCGCTAGGCGATTGTGGATTCGGCCAATCCGTGCCGAACGAACGACTGGGCGTTGGCGACCACCGTTTCCAGGGGACCGCGCCGGGGGTCCCACCACTCGACCGCCCAGTTCAGGGCGCCCAAGACCAACATCTGCGCCAGGTACAAGTCGAGGTCGGCACGCAGTTGACCCGATCGCGCCATGTCGTTGATCAGTCGTCGCCACACCTCGCCGTAACGCTGCTCCTCGAGAAGCTGGCGCTGTCGAATCCGCGGCGGCACTTGGCCGGCATTGCGGATGGCCGCGGTCGTGTAGTCGGATATCGCGAGCTCGTGTCGCAGATGCGCCTCGACCGCGGCGAGCAGGCGATCTAGGGGAGAGGCGTCGGCGGGCAGGCCGTCGAGCATTGCGATCACATGTTCGCGCATGTCGGCGATGCCGGCCCACATGACCTCTTCGATGAGGTCATCGCGCGACGGGTAGTAGTAATAGATGGCCGGCGCCTGCAATTCGGCGTGCGCCGCGACGTCATTGAGGCGCAATCCCGCGTACCCCTTAGCGCTGAGTACGTGGGCCGCCGCGTCGAGGATCCGCCGTCTCGTCTGGGCCGATTTCGACTCGACGGTGTCGGCCGAGGCCGGACCCATCACAGAAACCGGATCGGTCCGCCTTGCCATTGGCCGATTCTAGCCAGTAAATCGGGCGACGACGCAGCCTGCCGGCAATATTTCTATTCAGCATTCGATGCGGCAGCGCTGGCACCGGCGCAGCGCAAGCCCATATGAAGGGGACCAACAGTAGGGATTTTATTACAAGTTAAGTAGCTTGCTAGGACGCGGCGACGGTTCCGATGAAACATGCCGGGGCGGGGGATAGGGACACCCCGCCACGGCAAGACTTGGAATGGCGGCGCACGCCACTAATGTATATTAAATTAAAGTCTTTGATCAATATTGATTGCGGGCGGAAGTCGGGTTCGAGCCGGCTATCTCCCGGCCGATGAGCTCCTTCATGATCTCCGTCGTGCCGCCGTAGATCGTTTGAGCGCGGGTGTCGAGATACGCTCGGGCAACCGGGTATTCGACCATATATCCGTAGCCTCCGTGAAGTTGCAGGCAGCGATCCAGGATCCGGCGCTGGAGCTCGCTGACATACCACTTGCCCTTCGCGGCATCGACGGGGGAGAGTTCGCCCGCGTTGAATGCCTCAACCGATTTGTCGACGTATGCCTCGGTGATGTCGAGCTCTGTGGCCATCTCGGCGAGCTCGAAACGAATGTGTTGCAGCGCGGTTAGCGGCTGGCCGAATGCGTTGCGCTGCTGGCAGTACTCGACCGTCTGGCCGAAGATCGCGCGCGTGGTCGCGATCGCCTGAGCGGTGACGCCAAGTCTCTCGCGCGGCAGGTGGCTCATCAGATACTGCAGGCCACGGCCTTCTTCTCCCAAGAGGTTCTCAGCCGGAACCGCTGCGTCATCGAAGAACAATTCGGCCGTATCTTGCCCAGGCAGCCCGATCTTGTCGAGTTGGCGCCCGCGCCGGAATCCCGGTGTGTCGCGCTCGACGACGAACAAGCTGAACCCGTGTGATCCGCCCTCCTGGTCGGTGCGTGCGGCGACGACGACGAGGTCGGCCATGAGGCCACTGGAAATGAACGTCTTCTGGCCGTTGAGGATCCATCTGTCGCCGTCGCGTCGGGCGCTGGTGCGGATCCCCCTGAGATCACTGCCGGCTCCCGGTTCGGTCATTGCGAGGGCACCGATCAGTTGGCCGGAGGCGATGCCAGGCAGCCATCGCTGTTTCTGCTCCTCGTTGGTGAGATCCAGGAGGTAGTGCAGCACCAGGTCGTCCTGCAGGCTGACGGTCAGGCCGAACGACAGCGCGTTGACCTTTGCGATCTCCTCGCAAACCACCATCCGGTAGCGGTAGTCGTGTTCGCCGGCACCGCCATAGCGCTCGTCGATCTCGAGCGCGTAGATTCCCGCCTTGGCGGCGTGGGCGAACACTTCGCGGTCGATCCGATGGTTGTGATCCCACTCGTGTTGGTGCGGAACCACTTCGCGAGCCAGGAACTCCCGAACCGTCTCTCGGTATGCCTCGTGGTCGGGGCCATAGAGCGCCCGGCGCACCGGTCAGAGCCTCTCGATGATCGTGACGTTGGCCTGCCCACCGCCCTCGCACATGGTCTGCAGGCCGTAACGGCCGCCGGTGCGTTCCAGCTCGTGCAGCAGCGAGGTCATCAAGCGCGCACCGGTGCACCCGATCGGGTGCCCCAGAGCTATTGCCCCGCCGTTGACGTTGACGCGCGCAGGGTCGGCTTCTAGCTCCGCCTGCCAGGCGAGTACTACCGGCGCGAATGCCTCATTGATTTCCACCAGGTCGATGTCGTCGATCGACAGCCCGGTTCGTTTGAGCGCGTGCCGGGTGGCCGGGATAGGGGCGGTCAACATGATCACGGGATCGGCGCCGCGCACCGACATGTGATGGATCCGCGCGCGCGGTGTCAACCCGAAGCGATCGACCGCGTCCTGCGATGCAATCAGCATTGCCGCGGCCCCGTCGGAGATTTGGCTGGCCACCGCAGCGGTCAATACCCCACCCTCGACCAGGGTGGGCAGCTTGGCCATCTTTTCTAACGAGGTGTCCGGTCGCGGCCCCTCGTCCACGGTGACATCCGCGTGAGCGATGATTTCGCGCTCGAATCGGCCTTCGGCGATTGCGGCCAGGGCGCGCTGGTGGCTGCTCAGCGCGAAGTTCTCATTGTCCTCTCGGGCGAGGTTCCACCGGCTGGCGATCATCTCCGCCCCGCGGAACTGGGAGATCTCCTGCGTGCCGTAGCGGGCCTCCCAGCCGCGGCATCCAGTCCACGGATCGCCGGCCCCAAAAGGCTCCCCCGCGGCGAACGCACTCAAAATCGGGTACTGGCTCATCTTTTGGACTCCGCCCGCGACGATCAGGTCGGAAGTGCCGCTCATCACGGCCTGCGCCGCGAAATGTACTGCCTGCTGCGCTGATCCGCACTGTCGATCGATCGTCACCCCGGGGACCGACTCGGGCAGGCCGGCCGCTAGCGCCGCCGTGCGCGCGATATCTCCCGCCTGCGAACCGATGTTGTCCAGGCAACCGAGGATCACGTCGTCGATAGCTTCGGGATCCAGGTCGTGTCGATTGACGACGGCCCGAATGACGCTGGCGGCCATGTCGGCCGGGTGCTCCTCGGCGAATCCACCGCCGCGCTTGCCGACCGCCGTACGGACCGCATCAACAATATAAGCTTCAGCCACCCGAAGAATTTAACACAGAATCAAAAAGCTGAGCCACCCGACTCCGACGTGGGGGTTGGTGTCAGCGTCTGGTAGCCGTTGTGCGCGCCTTCCTGGTTCCGCGGGCGCGAGATTCGGGACGCGCGGACAGGCCGTTGCGGACGAGGGATTGGGCGTTGGAGACAATGCCGTCGACGGAGTCGCGCCGTGGGTCGCGCCACTCGGCCGCCCAGTTCAGCGCTCCGAGGACCAACAGCTGCGCGTAGCGTGGGTCGAGGTCGGCTCGGATCTCCCCGTCGGCCAGCGCATTCTCGAACAGTCGGCGCCACACCCGTCCATAGCTGGTTTCCTCTTTGAGCTGTCGGGTGCGTAGGTGCTGGGGGATCTGTCCGGAGTTGCGGATCGAGGCGGTGGCGTAGTCGGAGATCTCGAGCTCATGCCGCAGGTGGGCCTCGACCGCGGTCATGATCCGATCCAGCGGCGAGGTTTCCGGCGGCAGATCGTTGAGGGCCTCCTGTACGTGTTTGCGCAGTTCGGCGACGCCGCAGTACATGACCTCTTCGATCAGTTCTTCTCGGGATGCGAAATAGTAGTAAATCGCCGGTGCCTGTATCTCGGCGTGTTCGGCCACATCCGAGAGTCTGGTCCCGGCAAACCCTTTCGCGCTCAGGACGTGCGCGGCCGCATCGAGGATGCGAGCTCGCGTGCGAGCGGACTTGGATTCGTTATCGGTCGTAGCTGTGCTTTTGGAACTCTCGGCAGATTTTATAGGCACGGTTAAAGGATATCGTAGGGGCGGTCCGCGGCCCCCTCTCGGTGCGAAAGCGGGCGTCGGAGTCGTCAGGGACCAATCCGCGACGAGGTACACCGGCTCGTCTATCGGAAGCCTGCTTATTGAATCTCAGTTAAAAACTGGGTAGTGTCGGCGATCACATCGAGCCGCGCCGATCTGCGTCGCTCGACCCGGGGGAGTTCATGAATATCGCATTGGATTGGCCGCAGGGCGGACTTGGGTGACGGGCGTTTCAGTCGGGTCCGGCGCGCGGGTGACGCATGTCTTGGAGTGCAGGATGAGGGCCCGAAGAAGAACCGTCCTGCGCGCCGTCCTCCTCGTTGTATTCGGCCTGTGCGTGTGGAACGCGGCTCAGGCCCGGGCCGACAACGGATTCTGCGACGGCGCCGGTAGCTGCGCATGGCTGCGGGATTCCGGTCGCCTTCTTGTCAGCGGCACTGCAGCGGGAAATGCGATCAGCACATCTCACACGGACGTCAACGGCGTAGGTGCGCCTTCAAGGGCGGAATATTCGCATGGGTACGGCTATCAAGGTTGAGGTATCTGTCCAGCGGCGGCCTGAACTTGCGAGAGCCGTCCCAGGTGATGGCGGCGATCTTGCGCTACAACAACTCGATGTCCTATGCCCAAAATGGGCTGGGCCGGGCCGCGGCGTATGCCACCGGCGTGGTTCCGGTGGACCTGCCTTCGCTGACCGGCTCGGCACCGCCGCTCGGCGACCCGGATCTGGAGAACTCGGAGGGGCTGGGGCCGGGACTGCGGCTCAACGTGCACGGTTTGCAATCCGCCGATCGGCTGGCACAGGGGCCCTTGGTCGACCTCAGCCGACCCGGGGCCGGCGATCAACTTCCTAGTTGCACCGTGATCTGCATTGGCTCCTGAGGCCCGTCGCCCGACCATGAATCGACGGCATAGATTACCCCTATGCGCGTCCTTCGCCTGTTCGGTGTGGTCCTGACGATCCTCACGGCGAGCCTGCTGTGGGCGACGCCCGCGGACGCGCAACCGCCGTCCAAGCTCACCGATCACATCACCGACAACACCGGGGCGCTGACGGACTCGGACCGGGCGGCGGTCAGCACGGCGATCGACCGGCTGTACCACGACCGGCACATTCAACTGTGGGTGGTCTACGTCGACAACTTCTCCAGGTTCAAACCCGAGAACTGGGCCGACCGAACCCGCAGCGCGAGCGCGATGGGCGATTACGACGCCCTGTTGGCCGTGGCAACGAACACCAAGCTGTACGCGTTCACCGCGCCGCCGAACTTGGAAGGCCTGACGGCGGCCGAGTTAAACAGCCTGCGCAGCAACAAGATTGAACCGGCGGTGAACGCCAAAGACTGGCGCGGAGCCGCCGTCGCCGCGGCTGACGGGCTGAACAAAGCGCCAAGCTCGTCGAAACGAATCTGGCTGCTGATCGCGATCGGCGTCATCGTCGCTTTGATCGTCATCGTGGTGGTTCTCGTGCTCTATCGCCGTCGTCGGCGCCGGCGCGCGGTGCAGCGGGTCGACGCCGGCGACGGGCAGGCGAGCATCGAAGCGCGCTCGTTGGCGCAAGCCTTGTCCACCGCGGACGCCAGGATGCGCCAGATCACCGATTACGTGGGCAGGCATCGCCAGAGCATCGGTACCGAGGCGCAGCGCCGGTTGGAAGAGGCGCAACGGCATTTGCAAGCGGCGCATGGCAAGGAAACGACGAACGAACCCGACGCGATCGCACATGCCAACAGGGCGTCGACGCTGGCCGCTCAGGCGCAGACGCTGGCTAACGCCGACGTGCAGGCGGCGCATCGCCCGCCACGGCGGCGAGCGTCGACGCGCTAACCGGTCGGATCACCATCGGCGACGGCTGCGGCCAGATGGCCTGAATCGTCATGACACTGTCCTTGCTGACATATCGCTGTCGGTACACCATCGATCTATGGGCATAACCCTGCGCGCTGCCGCTGTTCAGTTAGACGCCGTCCTCGCCGACGTCGACGCCAACCTTGCTGCCGTCGAACAGCTGGTCAACGAAGCAGCAGCCGCCGGTGCAACAGTGATCGCCTTGCCGGAGTTCTTCACCACCGGCATCGGCTTTGTGCCGGAACTCGCCGATGCCGCGTTACCGCCAGATGGCCAGGCCACCGAGCTGCTGCTGGGCCTGGCTCGGCGCCACGGCGCCATGATCGGCGGGTCGCTCTTGGCCAGGGACACCGACGGGCACGTACGCAACGCCTACTTGTTGGTGACGGCGGAGGGAATGGTGGGCCGCCACGACAAGGACATGCCCACCATGTGGGAGAACGCGTTCTACGTCGGCGGCCATGACGACGGCGTGATCCCGGCCGGCGACCTTACGGTGGGGGCCGCCGTGTGCTGGGAGCTCATGCGCACGCAGACGGTGCACCGGCTCCGCGGCCGCATCGACCTGGCCATGACGGGGTCGGGCTGGTGGTCGGTTCCCCGCTGGCACCCCTCGGCGCTTTTCCGCCGGATGGAAACCCGCAACGCCGCAACCGCCCGGCGCGCGGCCCAATCCTTCGCCGGCTACATCGGTGCGCCGGTGCTCCATGCCGCGCACGCCGGCGCCCTGCGATGCCGGATGCCATGGCTGCCAATCGATTACAGCGGCCACTTCGAGGGTGGAACCATGATTGTCGGCGCCGACGGTGCGGTGCTCGCCAGCCTTGACAAGGACCAGGGCGCGGGGATCGTCGTCGCCGATATCGAAGCCGGCCGCTTCGCGCCGAAAGCGCAACCGCCGGGAAGCTTTTGGCTGCACCGCCGCGGAGCCCTGCCGACCGCCGCGTGGAACTACCAGCGGCTGCACGGCAGGCGCTACTACCGCCGTCATGTCGCCCACGAATCGATTCGGGCCGATAGTTCACGGCTGACCCTTGGTTGAATAAAGCGCACGTTCCCAGATCGTGGCCAATGTGTCCACGAGCGCATGCATTTCCCCGTCGGAGGTGTCGGGCGTCAACGTCAGCAGCCGGTGAACGTTCATGGTCACCAGCGCCGTCGCGACCGCGCGAGGATCGGCAAGCCCGCTGCCCGCGCCGTTAATGATCGCCTCGGCGACGTCGATCACCGGGTCGATCAGCGCCGAGCGGGCTGCGGCCACCTCGGGATCAGTGCCCGACGACCAGAACACCGCACGCAGAATCGCCCCGTGCCGGCGGTAGGTTTGCGCGGCGCTCAGCAACGCCTCACGCCCGGCCGCGAGCAAATCCTCAGCCTGGCGCCATTGAGCCAGGGCCGCGTCCGCCTCGACCCGCAGGGGCCGCACCAGTGCGCCGATCAGTTCGGCGCGGTCGCGGAAATAGACATAAAAGGACTTGCGCGACAGCGTGGTTCGATCCATGATCGCCGCCACGCTGACCGCGTGAGCGGGCTGCTCCGCCAGCAACGCGGCCGCGGCCTCGAGGATTTCGCGGCGAGCCTCCGCGGGAGCGCGACGACGCCGTCGCGGGGGGCTGGAGTCCCGACCACTTGCCACTCCCGTTACTGCCACGCTGGCAGTATAGTCAAATCCGTTACTGCCGCTGTGGCAGTAAAGGGACTGAGGGGAGCTTCCGATGAGCTCAGGTTGGACGGGCACGGCGAGCGCCCCGCGCTGGTATTGCCTGGTCGTTGGGGTATTTCTCGGCGTGCGCGCCACCTCAACACTCGTGGCGGGGGCCAGTTTCAACGTGCCCGGAGACGGCTGGCGATCGGTCTGGCAGCTGGCGATGGTCGTCGTGCTCGCGGTCGGAATCTCGTACCCCCGAGCCGCCTCCGCGGCTGCCCTGGCGGTTGGACTCGTCTATGCCGCGGCGACCGGGTTTGAGGCATTTCATGGCACGGACCTGATGGGCGTGGTGCCGGTAGACGCACGCGACCGCATCGTTCACCCGCTGCTGGCGGGGCTCGCCTTGTTCTGCGTGTTGCTGGGACGCCGGCGCAGCACAGACCGGCAGCCGTCGCGTCGCTGACAGCGAGGCCCACGATAATTTTGGTCATTGTCCTTGCACCGCTTGTTATTTCGCCTCGGTCCACCGCGGCCGGGACCCGCAAATTCCGCAGTGTCACGGGTCGATCCGCCAGCTACCTCACAGGGCCCAAGTGCGGGTTTGTGAGTGGCTTGTAGCAAGTAGGTCATCGCGGGCAAGCCTTGCCGCAACAACACTTTCCTACGGTGCTCGCATGCCGCTAATGACGCGCCAACACACGATCGATGACTGGGACGCCGAAGACGTCGACGCCTGGAACAACGGCGGAGCGAAGATCGCCCGCCGCAACCTGATCTGGTCCATCTTCGCCGAGCACGTCGGGTTTTCGGTCTGGTCGATCTGGTCGGTGATGGTCCTATTCATGCCCCAGAGCGTCTACCACATCGACGCCGCCGGAAAGTTCTTTCTGGTCGCGATGCCGACGCTGGTCGGAGCGATCCTGCGTCTGCCGTACACGTTCGCGACCGCAACGTTCGGCGGGCGCAACTGGACCGTGTTCTCCGCGATGGTGCTCGTGATCCCTACGGCGTTGACGCTGTATTTCATGGCCCACCCGCACACGTCCTACACCACGTTCATGGTCGTGGCGGCGGTCGCCGGGCTGGGCGGGGGCAACTTCGCGTCGTCGATGACCAACA
>NZ_LZKE01000063.1:0-1359 GCF_001672675.1 Mycobacterium sp. E2327 | reverse complement strand
CTGTTCAGAGTCGGTTGATCCTTGACGTTTCTATGTCGGTTGATCCTTGACACCCATGTTGTGGTTAGGCCGGTGCGCTGGTGCGTAGGGCCCGTTTATTTCGTACCTCGCCGCGACTGGTGCGGGCGGCGGTTTTGACCAGATCGTCGCCAATCCAAAACCGCAGTAGCTCACCGTCGACGTGGACATCGCAGCGGGCGCCGGCATAGTGGCGGCCCACGCTGACCTGCTGCCAGGACACGCACACGATGCCGTTGGCGCAGACCCGGCGGCTGACCCAGTCATCACCGTTGCGATCCTCGCCGCCGCCCGGCGCGTCAGCCACGGGTGCTGTCGCGGCAGTGGCGGCGCTGAACCGCTGCGCGGGTGTGGCCATGTCCAACGACTGATGCGGACGGGCGGTGTTGTAGTAGTCCACCCACTCATCCAGGGCCTGCTGGGCCGCCTTGAGGTTGGCGAAAGGTGGCCTGTTGCTGAGGAATTCCGCGCGCATGCTGCGATGGAAACGCTCAATCTTGCCCGTGGTCGTCGGCGAACGCGGCTGGGTCAGCAGGTGTTCGATGCCGTTTTCGCGGCAGATCCGATCAAAAAGCACTTCGACCACCGGGTGATTGAACCGGCCGGTGAACACCTTGCCGTTATCGGTCAAGATCTGCTCAGGAACCCCGTAGCGTGCCAGCGCATCACGCAACCCGTCGCAGACCGCGCGGGTGCGCTCGCGAGCCATCAGCCGGGCACAGACACACATCCGCGAATGGTCGTCGATTCCCGTCAGAGCCTTGGCGCTGGTGCCATCCGCCAGGGGGAATCCACCCACGATGTCCATCTGCCACAGCTCCATCGGGGCACCACGCTCCCAGCGTTTCCACTTGCGCGAGCGCCGATCCCGCAGACTCGGATCGATCATGCCCGCGCGCACCAGCGCCCGATAGGCCGCCGATTCCGAGGGCAACGGGACCACCCCACGCTTGCCCAACTCAAACACCAATCGCCGCGGCCCCCAATACGGGCGCGAGCGGCGCAACTCCAACAGCTCGGCCTCGACCACCGCAGGCATCTGATGCGGACACGACACCGGCCGATGCGACCGATCCGCCAACCCCTCGAGACCCTCGGCCTCATAGCGAGCCAACCAGGAATGCAGCGTCTGACGCGACACCCCGACCTTCTCGGCGACCTGCCAGATCGCCAACCCATCACTAATGACCGACATCACGGCCTGATACCGCTGCTCAGCCACGCTCAACTCCCTCATCTAGGGAGTGTCAAGGATCAGCCGAAGTAACTGTCAAGCATCAGCCGAAACACTGTCAGCCATCACCCGAAGTAGAAATGTCAACCATCAGCCGAGGTAATACA
>NZ_LZKE01000062.1:0-914 GCF_001672675.1 Mycobacterium sp. E2327 | reverse complement strand
CACCCCAGAAGTCACCAGCAGCCAGCACATCGCGAACGATGGCCTGGTGCTCGGCCTCCAACGACGCGGCCTGGGCGCGAATCGTCGCACCATGGGCATCCACATCGCCAAACTGGTAATTAATCGTCATCGCTCAATCTCCTAACGCCTCAAGCCGCTAACTGCTCAGAATCTGCTGCGAAGCCTGCTCTTGCTGCTCGTAATTATTGGCGTCGCGGATCAGCCCGTCGCGAACGCTCTGCAGCATGTTCACAATGTTGTGAAACGCCTGGTTCATCTGTCCCATCGTGTTGTAGGACGTCGCCTCGGCGGCCCCACTCCAACTGGTGCCGGAAATGTTCTGCGACGAGGTCCACATCCGACGCGCCTCATCCGAAACCGTCTGCGCATGCACGTCGAAACGGCCTGCCATCGCCCGCATTGCGTGCGGGTCGGTCATAAATCGCGTAGCCACCACACTGCTCCTTTCATCAACTAAATGTTTCGGTCAAGCGCCGCTGCGGCGCCCAACGTCCAAACCCCGCCTATCACCCCCGCCCTATCCGACTCCGACGCGCGGCACCACGCTGGGTCGCGCCTGCACGACGTTGGGGCTGGCTCCGCCGCGGCCCATCATCCCGCCGGGCATGCCGGCGCCGGCGCCCATGCCGCCCATCGGCATCGGCATGAACGGCATGCCGCCGCCCATCGGCGCCCCGGCCCCGGCGGCGGCGGGCGCCTCTCCGCCCAGCCCCGACATCGCCGCGCTGACCATCCGCGCCGGCGTCGACCCCTGCCACGTCGGCGGCACCGACATCGCACCGACCAGCCGCGACTTGCCCAATTCCGCGGCGGCGCCGCCCAGGCCGCGTCGTTGGAGGCCGAGCACCAGGCCATCGTTCGCGATGTGCTGGCTGCTGGTGACTTCTGGGGTG
>NZ_LZKE01000061.1:0-528 GCF_001672675.1 Mycobacterium sp. E2327 | reverse complement strand
GACCGGACCACCGGTGCCGCCCGAACTGGAGGTGCTGGCGGGAGCGGTCGAAGCGGGCGCGCTCGGGGAGGACCACATCCGCGTGATCTGTCACGCCCTGGATGTGCTGCCCGCCGCCGTGGCCCCCGCCGACGTCGCCGAAGCCGAACGCGTCCTGGTCGAACACGCCGCCAAACTGGACTCCGGGGTAGTGACCCGACTCGGGCAGCGCATCGCCGACTACCTCAACCCCGACGGGGTGTTCACCGACGAAGACCGCGCCCGGCGGCGCTCACTGCACCTAGGCCCGCAAGGCCCCGACGGCATGTCGCGGATCTCCGGGCTGCTCGACCCCGAGGCCCGCGCCTACCTCGAAGCCATCGCCGCCGCGGTGCGCCCCGGCCGCCACCAACCCGACACCAGCCCCGCCGAACAGCGCGACACCCGCAGCCAAGCTCAACGCGGCCACGACGCCCTCAAACTCGCCCTCAAGACCGCGATCGGCTCCGGCGAGCTCGGCACCCACCGCGGCCACCCCGTCACCGTGGT
>NZ_LZKE01000060.1:0-591 GCF_001672675.1 Mycobacterium sp. E2327 | reverse complement strand
AGGGTGGCAGCAGGGAGTTGGCGGACAGTTCGCGCAACTGGGCGATCGCGTCGTCCAGGCTCCCAGTGGGGAGCCCGGCCTGAACCTGGGCGCGCTCGGGCGGGCGCAGATCCTGCAGTTGCATCAGGCGACAGTCCAGATGGCCTCCGCTCTGACTGAAACCGATCAACGACAACTCGTTGCGGGCGTTCAGACAGCCGATCAAATAGGGTTCGTGCAGCGACATTCCCAGCAGCGACCCTTGGATACCTCGCAAGATCGACACCATGCCGTGGTATTCGGCGACGTAGTAGTTGCTGCGGATGATGGCTCGGCCGATTCCCAGACCCGCCAGCACCAGCAGCACCATCAGGGTGACGACGATCGCCATCCGTCGACGTGACCACCGCTGCCGTCGGGACGGTTCCTCTTGCGGCGGAACGCGTTTGGCGACCTCGTCGCGGGGCCTGATCGCCGAGGCGCGCCCGGCGGAGGTATTGGGCAGGGTGGTCAGTTGGTCGTCGTCGCCGGACACCGCGCCGGCCAGAATCGGCTGGGTTTGACCGTAGTCGTAGTCGACGACGTCGGCGACCACCACGGTCACGTTGTCCG
>NZ_LZKE01000059.1:0-531 GCF_001672675.1 Mycobacterium sp. E2327 | reverse complement strand
GCCGCGCCGAAACCGGGGGCATGCTCCTCGATCACGTGGTCCATCGACTTGGCCAGCCGTTCGGCCGCGGCGTCGTCGGCCACGTTGCGCGGCAAATGCGAGTAGGCCCAAACACTTTCGGTGCCCGCCGGCGACCGGGTCGGATCCGCGGTGGTGGTCTGGCCCAACAGCATGAATGGGCGCTCGGGCACCACCCTGGTGTTCAGGTCGGCCATCCAGCGCACCAGCCCGTCGCCGTCGGCCCCCAGGTGGACGGTGCCCACGCCCCGCAGGCCGTTCGATCGCCACGGGATCGAGGAGCATGCCCCCGGTTTCGGCGCGGCGGTGATCGACCGGTTCGTGCAGCGCCCGTCGGACCTGGAGGCCAGCGACGCCAACCTGCATTTGGGTGCCCTCAACGGGGGAACGGCGCAGCTGCAACAGATGGTGATCTTTCGCCCGGCGCCCGGCATGGGCCGCGCCGAAACCGGGGGCATGCTCCTCGATCACGTGGTCCATCGACTTGGCCAGCCGTTCGGCCGCGGCGTCGTC
>NZ_LZKE01000058.1:0-16616 GCF_001672675.1 Mycobacterium sp. E2327 | reverse complement strand
GGCCCCGGTCGAAAAACGCGGGCCAACGCTCGGCCTTGAACGCTTCAAATGCTCCGATGGAGACGATCCGGTCGACGTTGTCGTCGAACTCTTCCCAACCCTGCAACCGCACTTCGATGTTGCGCCCGGTCGGGATCCCCGCCAGCCTGGTTTTGCTGTATTCGAACTGGTTGCGGCTGAGGGTAATTCCGATCACGTTCACGTCGAACTTCTCGACCGCCCGTTGCAGCGCCCCGCCCCAGCCGCAGCCGATATCGAGCAGCGTCATTCCGGGTTCGAGGTTCAGTTTTCCCAGCGCCAGGTCGAACTTCGCATTCTGCGCTTCCTCGAGGGTCATATCGTCTCGCTCGAAGTAAGCGCAGGTGTAGCCCATTGTTGGGTCTAGGAATAGGGCAAAAAACTCGTCCGATACATCATAGATAGATTGCGACTCTTCGTAATACGGCTCTAACGAAGTCATGGTTGCCCGACACACCTCTCGTTTGTTGACCGGGAGGATGATATCGGATGCGCAGATCGGTTGCTACGCGGACGCCGGACGCGTCAGTAGGTATAGAAACCCTGACCGGATTTTTTGCCCAAACGGCCCGCCTCGACCATGCGCAGCAGCAGCGGCGGTGGACCGTATTGCGGTTCTTTGAATTCCTCGAACATTTTATCCGCGATGAGTTTGAGGGTGTCCAGGCCGACGAGGTCGGACAGCCGCAGCGGTCCCATCGGGTGCGACAACCCGGCGACGACGGCCTTGTCGACGTCCTCGACGCTGGCAAAGCCGGCCTCCACCATCCGGATCGCCGAAAGCAGGTAGGGCACCAGCAGCGCGTTGACCACGAAGCCGGACCGGTCCGAGCAGCGCACCACCTGCTTGCCCAGCACCGCGCCGGCGAACTGCTCGGTGCGCGCGGCGGCGGCTTCGTCGGTGACCAGCGTGCACACCAGCTCCACCAACGGCAGCACCGGCACCGGGTTGAAGAAGTGCAGGCCCAGCACGCGCTGGGGATTCTTGGTGGCCGCCGCGACCTTCATGATCGGGATGCTGGAGGTGTTCGACGCCAGCACGGCGTCGGGATCGGTGACGACCCGGTCCAGTTCGGCGAAGAGCTCGGCCTTGACGGCCTCGTCCTCGACGATGGCCTCGATCACCAACTGGCGGTCGGCCAGGTCTTTCAGGTCGGTCGTAAAGGTCAGCTTGCCGAGCGCGCTGTCCCGCTCCCGCTCGGTCACCTTGCCGGCGCTGACGCCCCGCTCCAGCGATTTGACGATGCGGTTGCGTCCCGCCGCGATCAGCGCCTCGGTCGGCTCGTAGACCGTTACGTCGACTCCCGCGCGGACGGAGACCTCGGCGATGCCGGAGCCCATCTGCCCGGCACCGACCACCCCGACCCGTTCGATCGCTGCCATTGCTCCTCCTTATATGCGCGAGCAGACGCAGAATCGCATCAACTGGGGTGCAGGAGTGCGACTCTGCGTCTGCTCGGCAGACTAACTCAGTGGAACTGGCCCTCTTCGGTGGAACCGGTCAGCGCCGTGGTCGACGAGCTGGGGTCCACGGTGGTGGCGATCCGGTCGAAGTAGCCGGCACCGACCTCGCGCTGGTGCTTGGTGGCGGTGTAGCCACGCTCCTCGGCGGCGAACTCGCGCTCCTGCAGCTCGACGTAGGCGCTCATCTGGTTGCGGGCGTAGCCGTAGGCCAGATCGAACATCGAGTAGTTCAGCGCGTGGAAGCCGGCCAGCGTGATGAACTGGAACTTGAATCCCATTGCGGCAAGCTCCTTTTGGAACTTCGCGATGGTGCCGTCATCGAGGTGCTTGCGCCAGTTGAACGACGGCGAGCAGTTGTACGCCAGCATCTGGTCCGGGTACTCGGCCTTGACCGCCTCGGAGAACTTGCGCGCGAGCTCCAGGTCGGGGGTGCCGGTCTCCATCCAGATCAGGTCGGCGAACGGGGCGTAGGCCTTCGCCCGCGCGATGCAGGGCTCGATGCCGTTCTTGGTCCGGTAGAAGCCTTCCTTGGTGCGCTCGCCGGTGATGAACGGCTGGTCACGCTCGTCGACGTCGGACGTGATCAGCGTCGCCGCCTCGGCGTCGGTGCGAGCGATCACGACGGTCGGCACGCCGCACACGTCGGCGGCCAGCCGGGCCGAGGTCAGGGTGCGGATGTGCTGCTGGGTCGGGATCAGCACCTTGCCGCCGAGGTGGCCGCACTTCTTCTCCGAGGCCAGCTGGTCCTCCCAGTGCGAACCGGCGACGCCGGCGGCGATCAGGGCCTTCTGCAGCTCGTAGACGTTGAGCGCGCCGCCGAAGCCGGCCTCGCCGTCCGCGACGATCGGCGCCAGCCAGTTCTCCACCGACTTGTCGCCCTCGACCTTGGCGATCTGGTCGGCGCGCTGCAGCGCGTTGTTGATCCGGCGAACCACCTGCGGCACCGAGTTGGCCGGGTACAGGCTCTGGTCGGGGTAGGTGTGGCCGGACAGGTTGGCGTCACCGGCGACCTGCCACCCCGACAGGTAGATGGCCTTGAGGCCGGCGCGAACCTGCTGCACGGCCTGGTTGCCGGTCAGCGCGCCCAGCGCGTTGACCCATTCCAGGTCGTGCAGCTCTTCCCACAACACCTCCGCGCCGCGGCGGGCCAGGGTGTGCTCCTCGACAACGGTGCCTTGCAGCGCGACGACGTCCTCGGCGGAGTAGGTGCGCGTGACACCCTTCCACCGCGGGTTGGTGTCCCAGTCGTGCTGGATCTGCTCGGCGCTCTTGGGCGTGCCAACGACAGACATTGGGCTTACTCCTTAAACGGTCTTCAATTGCGAACTGACGCTGAACGGTCCACGCCACCCGCCTTGCGGCGGTAGCTAGGGCTCAACTTCACTGGCGTGCTAACTCGAAGATGGCACAGCTTGTTCCTGCAGGTCCACCCGTTTCATTTGCCAATTTCGGCAACACGATCGCACGATTTTGCAAACTTTGCGAAGATGAACGCAAACTTAACCGTTTCAGAAGCTACCGGTCAGTAACCATATTTTCGCAGGTCAGAGCGCAAATTGAGGGGACCGGCGGTACCGCTATAACGCGAAGATCGCGGCGACGGCTTTTGTCTCGTCGCCGACGGCGTATGTGAGCGTTGTAACAGCCCGGTCGGCCAGGTTCGGACCGAATTGATCGGTGGAACCGGCCGGGTGGAAATGCGAGATGATCTCGAGTTTGTCGCCCAGCGCGACCGGTGCCTCGTGCTCGATCGTGGTGCGCAGCGGCCACCGCAGCAGCTCGGGATGCGAAGCCAGGTAATCCTCGATCACGCTCCAATACACCGAGTTGTTCATGTGGTCGAAGAGGTCGATGTCGGTCACCCGGACGGGGAACTCGTGGATCTCGGTCGCGTCGTCGCGGCTGCCCGGCTTGAGGTAGCCCTTCCACTTCAGGCGGGTCACCGAGGTGGTCTTGTGCAGGCCCGCCAGGAAGTCGTCGGCGATGCGCGACGGCATCTGCGTGTCCCGGTTGATGTTGATCCAGAAGGCCTCGGACTCGATTAGGCCGCCCTTGCGACCGTCGATGCGGACCCGCATCTCGCACCACCGGTTCGAGGTGCCCGAACACCAGCGCCGGCACCGCAACATGTCCTGGAACTCGATCGGGCGGATCAGGTCGACCATGGTGCGCCGGACGATCCACAGCGGGTGGGTCTCCTCGAAGCCCATCTCGCGCAGCTGGTCCTGGCCGATGTCCTGGATGTGCCGGGCGGCGGCGTCGAGCCGCAGCCGGCCGGTGCGGTCGATGTCCGCGACCCGGAGCGGCCACTCGCGACCGAATACATCGGGGTGCCCGTCCGGCACCGGCATCAGTGTCTTGTCCAGGCTCACGGCTGTGCTCCCCGTTCCCTCCGCATCGGTATCCCAGGTTAACCCCGGCCCGCGATGCGAATACTGCCAAAGCGCAACTTCAAAACACCAATCGCGACGGGAAAGCGACGCTGTGCCAACTCTGCTAACGGCACCTTCGCATCGGCCGGTATTCTTCGTTAAGTGGCAAAAACCTTCGTCGGCTCCCGCGTTCGGCAACTCCGCAACGAGCGCGGGTTTTCCCAGGCCGCGCTGGCCCAGATGCTGGAGATCTCGCCGAGCTACCTCAACCAGATCGAGCACGACGTTCGCCCGCTGACCGTCGCGGTGCTGCTCCGCATCACCGAGGTGTTCGGGGTCGACGCGACCTTCTTCGCCTCCCAGGACGACACCCGGCTGGTCGCCGAGCTGCGCGAGGTCACCATGGACCGCGACCTGGACATCGACGTCGAGCCGACCGAGGTCGCCGAGATGGTCAACGCCCATCCGGTCCTGGCCCGCGCGGTGGTCAACCTGCACCGGCGCTACCGGATCACCACCGCGCAGCTGGCCGCCGCCACCGAGGAGCGCTACACCGACGGCAGCGGCAGCGGGTCGATCACCATGCCCCACGAAGAGGTGCGCGATTACTTCTACCAACGCCAGAACTATCTGCACGAGCTGGACACGGCGGCCGAGGACCTCACCGTCACGATGCGGTTGCACCACGGCGACCTCGCCCGCGAGCTGACCCGCCGGCTCACCGAGGTGCACGGGGTGCACATCACCCGGCGCATCGACCTGGGCGACACCGTCCTGCACCGCTTCGATCCCGGCACCAGGACGCTGGAGATCAGCAACCACCTCTCCTCGGGTCAGCAGGTGTTCAAGTTGGCCGCCGAATTGGCCTACCTCGAGTACGGCGACCTGATCGACAGCCTGGTGGCCGAGGGCAAGTTCACCAGCGAGGAGTCGCACACGCTGGCGCGGCTGGGGCTGGCCAACTACTTCGCCGCGGCTGCGGTGCTGCCCTACCGCCAATTCCACGACGTCGCCGAAAACTTCCGCTACGACGTCGAGCGGCTGTCGTCGTTCTATTCGGTGAGTTACGAGACCATCGCACACCGGCTTTCGACGCTGCAGCGGCCGACGATGCGCGGGGTGCCGTTCTCGTTCGTCCGGGTGGACCGCGCCGGCAACATGTCAAAGCGCCAGTCGGCCACGGGTTTTCACTTCTCGTCCAGCGGCGGGACCTGTCCGCTGTGGAACGTCTACGAGACGTTCGCCAACCCCGGCAAGATCCTGGTGCAGATCGCCCAGATGCCCGACGGCCGCAACTACATGTGGGTGGCCCGCACCGTGGAGCGCCGCGCCGCGCGGTATGGTCAGCCCGGTAAAACCTTCGCGATCGGGCTCGGCTGCGAGCTCCGCCACGCGCACCGGCTCGTCTACTCGGAAGGGCTCGACGTCTCGGGAGGACCAGGAACAGTGGCCACACCGATCGGCGCGGGCTGCCGCGTCTGCGAACGCGACAACTGCCCGCAGCGGGCGTTCCCCGCGCTGGGCCGCGCGCTGGACCTCGACGAGCACCGCAGCACCGTGTCCCCGTACCTGGTGAAGCAACCGTGACCGCGCAAGCCGGCCGGATCCCGTCGGGGCGTTTCCGCGAGCTGGGGCCGATCAACTGGGTGATGGCGAAGGCGGCCGCGCGCCGGATGGGGGTGCCGGAGATGCACCTGTTCACCACCCTGGGGCAGCGCCGGGCGTTGTTCTGGACCTGGGCGATGTACGGCGGACGGCTGCTGCGGGGCCGGCTGCCGGCGATCGACACCGAGTTGGTGATCCTGCGGGTCGCGCACGTGCGCGGATGCGAATACGAGCTGCAGCACCACCGCGGGATGGCGCGCCATCAGGGCCTCGACGACGACCTGCAGGCCGCCATTTTCGCGTGGCCCGAGACGTTGGACCGGGTCGAGGCGCGCCTGACCGTGCGCCAGCAGGCGCTGCTGGCGGCCACCGACGAGTTCATCAAGGACCGCACGGTCAGCGACGCGACCTGGCGGGAGCTGGCCACTCACCTGGACCGGCGCCAGCTCATCGAATTCTGCTTGCTGGCAAGCCAATACGACGGCCTCGCCGCGACGATGTCGGCGTTGGCCATCCCGTTGGACAAGCCGCGCTAGAAGTAGACGTCGGCCAGCACGGCCAGCGTCAGCGCCAGGGGCGCGACGGGCAGGCCGAAGCCGAACCCCGCCCACGCGTACTTGCCGCGCCGGCGTTGCACCAAAGCCCACAGCACGGCGCATACCGCGAGCACGGCGGAGCCGAGCAGCACCGTCGGGGCCCACCGGCCCACCGCCGCGTTGTCGTCGGCGATCGAAAAGGCCACCAACCACAGGACGTAACCCGCGGCGACCCCGCCGATCGCGCCCACGGTCGTGGCGGTGGTGTCGCTGCTTGTCACGACGAGCTCAGAAGTTGATCATGTGGCCGGTCAAGCCGTGGAAGCATTCCTGCAGCGCCTCGGACATGGTCGGGTGGGTGTGCACGTTGCGGGCCAGCTCCGTGGCGGTCAGGTCCCACTTCTGGGCCAGCGTCAGCTCGGGCAGCAGCTCGGACACGTCGTGGCCGATCAGGTGTCCGCCCAGCAGCTCGCCGTACTTGGCGTCGGCGACCAGCTTGACGAAGCCGCTGGGGTCGCCCACCCCATGCGCCTTGGCGTTGGCGGTGAACGGGAACTTGGCCACCACGACGTCGTAGCCCTCGTCGCGGGCCTGCTGCTCGGTAAGCCCGAAGCTGGCGACGTTCGGCTGGCAGAAGGTCGCGCGCGGCAGCATGCGGTAGTCGCCGAGTGCCAAAGTCTCGGCGCCGGCGATGGTTTCGGCCGCCACCACACCCATGGCCTCGGCGACGTGGGCCAGCATCAGCTTCCCGGTGACGTCGCCGATGGCGTAGATGTGCTCGACGTTGGTACGCATGTAGTCGGTGATGCCGATCGCCTTGCGATCGGTGAGCGCGACGCCGGCCGCCTCCAGGCCGTAGCCCTCGACGTTGGGCGCGAAACCGATGGCCTGCAACACCTTTTGGGCCTTGAGGTCCTCGGACTTGCCGTCTTTGCTGACGGTGACGGTGACCACCGAACCGTCGTCGTTGATGGCCTCCACCTTGGTCCCGGTCAAGACCTTGACGCCCAGCTTCTTGAACTGCTTCTCGATCTCCTTGGACACCTCGGCGTCCTCGTTGGGCAGCGCGCGCGGCAGGAACTCGACGATGGTGACGTCGACGCCGTAGTTCTTCAGCACGTAGCCGAACTCCATGCCGATCGCCCCGGCCCCGGCGATGACGATCGACTCCGGCAGCTCCCGCGTCATGATCAGTTCCTCGTAGGTGACCACGTTTTCCGACAGCGAGGTGCCTGGCACCAGCCGGGTGCTGCTGCCGGTGGCGATGATGACGTTGTCGAACGTGACCGTCTCGGTCCCACCGTCGTTGAGATCGACCGACAGCGTGTGGGGGTCGGTGAAGCGGCCGTACCCGTGGATCTCGGTGATCTTGTTCTTCTTCATCAAAAAGTGCACGCCGGCGACGCGGCCCTCGGCCACCTTGCGGCTGCGGTCGAAGGCGACGCCGTAGTCGAAGGTCGCGTCGCCGCTGATGCCGAAGGCCTGGGCCTCTTTGGTGAAGATGTGCGCCAGTTCGGCGTTGCGCAGCAACGCCTTGGACGGGATGCAGCCGACGTTGAGGCAGACACCGCCCCAGTACTTCGGCTCGACGATGGCGGTGTTCAAGCCGAGCTGCGCGGCGCGGATGGCTGCGACATACCCGCCGGGACCGGCTCCGAGGACGACGACGTCATAGTGAGAAGTCACGAGCCCTACCCTAATGGCCTAGTACGGGATGACGCCGATCAGGCAGTGGCCCGTGTGGGCGCAGTAGTAGTAGCCGTACAGGGGCGCCGCGGCGGCGACGGACGCGAACGGCCCCGACATCACCGCGAGCGACAGCGCGGAGATCAACACCCTGCCCTCCGCCATGGCCAGCAGCACGCCGCCCACCGCGCACGCCACGACGTACACCAGGACCGTGAACAGCGCGGGCGTCTTGTCGATCGAGTGGTACCACCAATAGAAGAGCCCGAGCCCGACCACGCCCGCCACGATCCACCCGCCGAAGAGGACCAGAACCAAGTGCCACCACCGCAGGTAGTGGTAGCGACCGGGCACGGCGACCGGTTGCACCGGCAGCCCGCCGCCGTCGGCCCCGGCCTCCTCGGCGGGAACCTCGTCGGTGGCCTCCGGGGCGGACTCGGCGGTGTCGGCCGCCGGCTGCGGGCCGCTGTCGTCGTCGTCGGAAAAGTCCGGGACCCATGACTGGGTGCCCGTGTCCTCCTCGTCAGCCACCGCAGGCCACCCGCAGGGCGACGAGCACGCCGAACCAACCCGGCCCGAGCGACAGGATGAACGCGCCGAGCGCGGTGACCCAGCGGCGCCCGGAGAACAGGACCGTCAGCAACCCGAACACGGCGGGGACCCCGACCACCAGCGCGGTGACGACGTCGGGCCGGATCCTCGCGTGCACCAGCACGGTGAGCGCGACCCCGGCCAAAAACCCGACGGCACAGCCGATCAGCATGGCGCCGGCCAGCTGCCACGGACGCGGGAGCGGGATCACTCTGACGAGGGTAGCGCCGTCATCCGGCGTGGGGCGTCACCACCGGGCCGCGCGCCGACGGGCGTTCGCCACGCTCGTAGGCGGCGCCGGTGATGACGGATTCGGCCGCCAGCTCGCCCTGCTCTTCGTCGGTGAAGACGCGCCCGCGCGACAAGAACCGCACGCCCTCGGGCGCCTCGAGGCTGAACCCGCCGCCGCGTCCCGGAACGACGTCGATGACCAGTTGGGTGTGCTTCCAGGTCTGGTACTGCGGGCCCGAGATCCACACCGGCACTCCGTCCCCGACGTCGAGCACGCCGAGCAGCACGTCGCGGTCGCCGACCAGGAAATCCCCGCGCGGGTAGCACATCGGCGACGACCCGTCGCAGCAGCCGCCGGACTGGTGGAACATCACCGGGCCGTGCCGCTCCTGCAGCCGGGCCAGCAGGTCCGCGGCCGCGGCGGTGATCACGGCACGCGAGGCCATCAGAAGAATCCCTGCGCCTTTTCGGAGTAGGACACCAGCATGTTCTTGGTCTGCTGGTAGTGGTCGAGCATCATCTTGTGGTTCTCCCGGCCGATGCCGGACTGCTTGTAACCGCCGAACGCGGCGTGCGCCGGGTAGGCGTGGTAGCAGTTCACCCACACCCGGCCCGCCTGGATGTCGCGTCCGGCCCGGTACGCGGTGTTGCCGTCGCGGCTCCACACGCCGGCGCCCAGGCCGTAGAGGGTGTCGTTGGCGATCGAGATCGCGTCGTCGTAGTCGGTGAACGACGTGACCGCCACCACCGGCCCGAAGATCTCCTCCTGGAAGATCCGCATCTTGTTGTTGCCGGCGAAGATCGTCGGCTGCATGTAGTAGCCGCCCGCCAGGTCGCCGCCCAGCTCGGCGCGCTCGCCGCCGCAAATGACCCGCGCGCCTTCGTTTTTGCCGATTTCGATGTAGGACAGGATCTTTTCCATCTGGTCGTTCGACGCCTGCGAACCCAGCATCGTCTCGCTGTCCAGCGGGTCACCCTGCCGGACCGCCTTGGTGCGGATCGCGGCGAGCTCGAGGAACTCGTCGTAGATGTCGGCCTGGATCAGGCTGCGCGACGGGCAGGTGCACACCTCGCCCTGGTTGAGGGCAAACATCGTGAAGCCCTCCAGCGCCTTGTCCTGGAAGTCGTCACCTCGGGCCATGACATCGTTGAAGAAGATGTTCGGGCTCTTGCCGCCGAGCTCCAGGGTGACCGGGATCAGGTTCTGGCTGGCGTACTGCATGATCAGCCGCCCGGTGGTGGTTTCGCCGGTGAACGCGACCTTGGCGATCCGGTTGCTCGACGCCAGCGGCTTGCCGGCCTCGGCGCCGAATCCGTTGACCACGTTCAGCACTCCCGCCGGCAACAGGTCGCCGATCAGCGACATCAGGTAGAGCACCGAAACCGGTGTCTGCTCAGCGGGTTTGAGCACCACCGCGTTGCCGGCCGCCAGCGCCGGCGCCATCTTCCAGGCGGCCATCAGGATGGGGAAGTTCCACGGAATGATCTGTCCCACCACCCCGAGCGGCTCGTGGAAGTGGTAGGCGACGGTGTCGTCGTCGATCTGCGAGAGCGAACCCTCCTGCGCGCGCAGGGCCGCGGCGAAATACCGGAAATGGTCGGCCGCCAGCGGGATGTCGGCGGCCAGCGCCTCGCGGACCGGTTTGCCGTTGTCCCAAACTTCGGCCACCGCCAGCGCGGCGGTGTTCTCCTCGATGCGGTCGGCGATCTTGTTCAGGATCGCCGCCCGCTCGGCGGGCGCGGTCTTGCCCCACGCCGGGGCCGCGGCGTGCGCCGCGTCCAGCGCCTTGTCGATGTCGGCCTCGTCGGAGCGCGCGACCTCGCAGAAGGTCTGGCCGGTGACCGGCGACGGGTTTTCGAAATAGCGGCCACCCGCGGGGGCCACCCACTGGCCCCCGATGAAGTTCTCGTACCGGGATTCGTACGACATCAACGCCCCGGCATCGCCCGGACGTGCGAAAACAGTCATCTGTCCGCTCCTCGTTGGACCGTGTGTAACACACCTCACACTACCGCCGGGTCCAGAATGGCTGCCATGACGAGCTCCCAAGACCCCTACCTCTGGCTCGAGGACGTCACCGGCGACGACGCGCTGACGTGGGTGCGCGCCCGCAACGAGCCCACCCTCGCCGAGTTCTGCGACGAAGAGTTCGAGCGGATGCGCGGCGAGGCCCTGGAGGTGCTCGACACCGATGCCCGCATTCCGTATGTGGTCCGCCGCGGCGAATACCTCTACAACTTCTGGCGCGACGCCGCCAACCCGCGGGGGTTGTGGCGCCGCACCACGTTGGACAGCTACCGCGCCACCGCCCCGGAATGGGACGTGCTCATCGATGTCGACGAGTTGGGCCGCCTCGACGACACGAAGTGGGTGTGGGCGGGCGCCGGTGTCATCGAACCCGACCACAGCCGGGCGCTGGTCGGCCTGTCCCGCGGCGGCTCGGACGCGTCGATCGTCCGCGAATTCGACATGCTCACACGCGAATTCGTTCCCGGCGGTTTCGAACTGCCGGAGGCCAAGTCGCAGATCGCCTGGGCCGATCCGGACACCGTGCTGGTCGGCACCGACTTCGGCGCCGATTCGCTCACCGAGTCCGGCTACCCGCGCCTGATCAAGCGATGGCGGCGCGGCACAGCGCTGGAAGACGCGGAGACCGTCTTCGAGGGAGCCCGCTCCGACGTCCGCGTCTCCGCCTCGGTGGATCGGACGCCGGGCTTCGAGCGCACCTTCCTGGGGCGGGCGCTCGACTTCTGGAACGAAGAGGTCTACGAGCTGCGCGGCACGGAGTTGATCCGCATCGACGCGCCCACGGACGCGGGCCTGTCGATGCACCGCGAGTGGATCCTGATCGAGCTGCGCACCGACTGGTACCTCGGCGACGCCACATACGCCGCGGGTTCGCTGCTGGCCGCGAACTACGACGAATTCCTCGCGGGCACAGCGGAATTAGCCGTGGTATTCGAGCCCGACGAGCACACCGCCCTGAACCACTACGCGTGGACCAAGGACCGCCTGCTGATGGTCACGCTGGCCGACGTGGCCAGCCGGGTAGAGATCGTCACGCTGCCCTCGCGTGACGACCCGCCGCGCCCGGCTTCGCCGCGCTTGCGATCGTCACGACCCGAGTGGCGCCGCGAGCCGGTCGCGGGCATCCCGCCCGCGACCAATACCGTCGTCGTCGCCGCCGACGACAAGGGCGACGAGTTCTTCCTCGATTCCAGCGGATTCGTCACGCCGTCGCGCCTGATGCGGGGGACCGCCGACTCGCCACTCGAGCCGATCAAATCTGCCCCGGCGTTCTTCGACGCCGAAAACCTCTCGGTGTCACAGCATTTCGTCGCGTCCAAGGACGGCACGTCGATCCCGTACTTCGTCGTGCGGCGCGCGGGCTCAGACGGCCCCGGGCCCACGCTGCTCAGCGGATACGGCGGATTCGAAACCGCCAACACGCCTGCCTACAGCGGCGTGCTGGGCCGGCTGTGGCTGGCCCGCGGGGGCACCTACGCCTTGGCCAACATCCGCGGCGGCGGCGAGTACGGGCCCGGCTGGCACACCCAGGCGATGCGCGAGAACCGGCACAAGGTCGCCGAGGACTTCGCCGCGGTGGCAACCGATTTGGTGGACCGCGGCATCACCACGGTCGCGCAGCTGGGCGCGCGGGGCGGCAGCAACGGGGGCCTGCTGATGGGCATCATGCTGACCCAGTACCCGGAGAAGTTCGGCGCGCTGGTGTGCGACGTGCCGCTGCTGGACATGAAGCGCTACCACCTGCTGCTGGCCGGGGCGTCGTGGATGGCCGAATACGGCGACCCGGACAATCCCGAGGACTGGGAGTTCATCTCCGAGTACTCCCCGTACCAAAACATTTCGGACACCCGCGACTATCCGCCCGTGCTGATGACCACGTCCACCCGCGACGACAGGGTGCATCCGGGCCACGCACGTAAGATGACGGCCGCGCTCGAGGCCGCCGGCCACCAGGTCGCCTACTACGAGAACATCGAGGGCGGGCATGCCGGCGCGGCCGACAACGAGCAGGTCGCCTTCAAGTCCGCGCTCAGCTTCTCCTTCCTGTGGCGGATGCTGAGCAACGGTTAAGCTCGAAGGCGATCTAACTAATGTTGTCGAGGAAGGCGTGGATCATGGGAGCACTGAGGTTCATCGGCCTGGCGACAGTGACGGCGATCGCCCCGATCGCGGTCGTCCTCGGAGCCGGCCCGGCGCATGCCGATACCGACCTCGGGAAGCCGTGCTCGCCGGCGGGCGCGAAGGTCTGGGGGGTCCCCGGCCCGATCTACTGCGAGCCGCAGGCCGACGGTGGGGCGCACTGGGTGTCCATTCCCGTCGACGCCATGTGCGTGGCGTTCTGCGTCAATCACCCGTAGCGGCCTCATCCTCGCTCCGGTTGCGGCGCCCGATCAGCCAGGCGATCACGACCACGGCGATCGCGAGCCCGCCGTACCGCAGCGCCGAAGGCCACCAGGGTTCGGAGTGCGGGGCGGGCTGCTTGAGGGCGGCCAGCGCCGCGAGATAGCTGCCGTTGTCGGTCGGCCCCGCGGCCGGTAGCGACTGGGTCTTGGTGACCCTGATCTGGGCCGGGTTGCTGGGATCGTTCACCTGACCCCAGGCCACGGTGGAGTCGTCGAGCAGGAAGGTGTCCTGGCTGCCCGCGGGTTGGCCGGCGTCGTGCCCCAGGACCACGACCTGGCCGACTTCGACGGTCTGGTTGTCCGCGGCGATGTTGGCGGCGACGTGTTCGTACACCTCCGGGGGCGCCGGTGGGTTGTAGTTCGGCGGCGGCGGGCCGCTCGAGTCCGGCGGCGGTATCCAGGCCCCGCCGTAGAAGCTGCCCGCCACCACGTGGCTGTAACCGACCCCGGTGAACGGGAACACGCCGGCGGCGGCGGCGTCGAGCACGATGCGGCCCCCGGCCGGCACGAACGCCTCCCGATAGGCGCCGTCGTAGAAGTAGCGGAACGTCATCGCCTCGCTGAGCGGGTTGAACAGGGCCGGACGGTGATTGTCGTCGTAGTCGACGTACTCCCAGTGCCGGGGGCGCACCAGTTCCTGGTTGTCCGCCTTCACCACGTCGACGTTGCCGTTATGGGCGTCGACCACGTTGCGCACCTGCTGATTGAAGTCGTACACCTGGCTCGGCGGCTCGAGTGGCCTGGCGGGGTTGATGCGCGTCGCGGGAGCGGCCTTGGCGTCCGCGACCTCGTTCGGCGGCACGTCCAGTCCCTTCGGCGGTGCCACCTCCGGGGCGCTTCCTCGCGTGCTGGGCGGCAGTTTCGAGGTCTGCACCGGAATCGGGGTGGGGGACGTGGGACTCGGCGGAACGGCGCGGGGCGGTGGCACCGGCGGCGCCGGCTCCAGCGGAACCGGCTCCGGCTCGGGCACCGGCACCCGGGTCGGGGGCGGCTGGGCGGGCCGGGGCGGCGCGGCGCTGTAGCAGACGTTCGCGGTGTGGTACATCTCCACGTAGGACAGGCAGTTCTGGCAGGACACCGGGTTCGCCCCGTCGCCGGCGCACGGCGCCGCCTGTGCCACACCGGTTGTGGCGGCCGGCACGCCGAGGGGGGCCAGCGCTATCACGGCCGCGGCCACCGCCGGGATAACCTTGCCCATTGCGCACTGCCCGATCAGCCTCGGCAGACCTTCCGATACCCCCACCTGGTGGACATGCTAGCGGCCATAGGATCGTCGCGTGGCAGCCACCGAACGCATCGAACTCACCCTGCTGGCTACCGGTTTGATCTTCGTCGTGGCCGGGGCGGCGCAAGCGCGCTACCGGTTCATCAAAGAACGCCGCCCGGGGCGGCGGTTCTACTGGGCCACCTCGATCATCGGGATCGTCTCGTTCGCGGCCGGGGTGGGCAAGCTCTGGCCCAACGCCGTCGTCGTGGCGGCCATCTTCTCCGCCGTCGTCGCCTTCTCGGCCTACCTGACGACGCCCTATCTGAAGATCGGCGGCCGCATCTACGCGTCGTCGCCGGAAAACCGGCAGCCCGACCCCTAAGGAAGCCATGCCCGACTTCGAGACCCTGCTGTACGCGACGGCCGGCCCGGTCGCCACCATCACGCTGAACCGCCCTGAGCACCTCAACACCATCGTCCCGCCCATGCCCGACGAGATCGAGGCCGCCATCGGGCTCGCCGAGCGGGACCAGGGTGTCAAGGTCATCGTGTTGCGGGGCGCGGGCCGCGCGTTCTGCGCCGGCTACGACTTCGGCGGCGGCTTCCAGCGTTGGGGGGACGCCATGATGACCGACGGCAAGTGGGACCCCGGCAAGGACTTCGCGGTGATCACGGCCCGCGAGACCGGACCGCATCAGAAGTTCATGGCTATCTGGCGGGCAACCAAACCGGTGATCGCGCAGGTGCACGGCTGGTGCGTCGGCGGGGGCAGCGACTACGCGCTGTGCGCCGACATCGTGATCGCCAGCGAGGACGCCGTGATCGGCACCCCGTACAGCCGGATGTGGGGCGCGTATCTGACCGGCATGTGGCTCTACCGGCTGAGCCTGGCCAAGGTCAAGTGGCACGCGCTGACCGGGCGGCCGCTGACGGGCGTCCAGGCCGCCGAGGTCGAGCTGATCAACGAGGCGGTACCGTTCGAGCGGCTCGAGGCGCGCGTCGCCGAGATCGCCGCCGAGCTGGCGCGAATCCCGTTGTCGCAGTTGCGGGCGCAGAAGCTGGTCGTCAACCAGGCCTACGAGAACATGGGCCTGGCCTCCACCCAGCTGCTGGGCGGCATCCTCGACGGCCTGATGCGCAACACCCCCGAAGCGCTCGACTTCATCGAGACGGCCCAGACCCAGGGCGTGCGCGCGGCGGTCGAGCGCCGCGACGGCCCGTTCGGCGACTACAGCCAGGCCCCGCCGGAGCTGCGGCCCGATCCCCGCCACGTCATCGTGCCTGATCGCGACGGATAGTGAGATGAACTACGAATATGTCCCAGGGCCCCCAATAGGGCCGGAGAAAGTGCTACCGTAACGACTATGTCTCGGCTGAGTTCTCACCTGCGCGCAGGCGTCGTTTTTGTTGCTTTCCTGGTAGCCATGAGCATCGCGGCTGCGACCTTCCCGAAGACGGCCGCGGCCGACTCCACGGAAGACTTCCCCGTCCCGCGCAGGCAGATCGAGACCACCTGCGACGCCGAGCAGTACCTGGCCGCCGTCCGGGACACCAGCCCGGTGTACTACCAGCGGTACATGATCGACTTCAACAACCACGCCAACCTTCAGCAGGCGACGATCGATAAGGCGCACTGGTTTTACTCGCTGTCGCCGGCGGACCGCAGGACTTATTCGGAAAACTTCTACAATGGCGATCCGCTGACCTTCGCCTGGGTCAATCACATGAAGATCTTCTTCAACAACAAGGGCGTCGTCGCCAAGGCCACCGACGTGTGCAACCAATACCCGCCCGGCGACATGTCGGTGTGGAACTGGTCCTAGATCCACTCTGGTCTTTATTCACGAGCCGGTTTAAGATCGGCGACTGTCGGGAATCGTTTATTTCCCCGCTTTAGGGGACAAATCAATAGTTCTTGACTGGCATTCCGTGCAATTGGGGATACCGGTCCGCTCGACCACCTTCTACAGGACTGACATGATGCTCATGCCGGGATGCCGCGGCCCCGTGGGGACGCGATGAGCGCGGTAGATCCGCAGTCGGACGCGCTGGCGACCCTCGACTGGCAGGACATCACGTGCCAATCCGAGGGCGGCTGCACCAACCGCGCGACGCACATCGTCTACCGGCACGCCGTGGACCAATGCAACCGGCCGAACCTCGACCCGTCCGGCAACATCGTCGAGATCCTCTGCATCGGCTGCCTGCGCCGCCTCAAGACCCAGGTGTTGGCGCAGGTCGACCGGATCAACCGCTGCCCGGGCGGCTACTGCCTGACCTGTGGCGCGCCGGTGCACAAGCTAAGCGACGTCATGCGCAAAATGGTGCAGCTCCGCACCTACGCCTGAGTGCGAAATCGGCACCGTGCCAACGATTGTGACCGCGGCGGTGCCGGCCGGCTAGTGTCGTGAGTCGTTAATTCGTCGACAGTAGTTTGCGACGGACTCCAGGATTTGGTCGGCGGTCTTGGTCCAG
>NZ_LZKE01000057.1:0-78199 GCF_001672675.1 Mycobacterium sp. E2327 | reverse complement strand
CTGGTCATGCGATAACTGGGATGCGATAGCGGCCGAAGTGGCTGCGGCGCAAGGCATCAGCCACGCGCTGGCGTCGGGGCAGATGTATCTGGCGGTGGCGCTGCGCGACCGCTTGCCCAAGGTCGCGGCCCTGTTCGCCGAGGGCGCCATCAGCGTGCGGCTGGCCTCGGCGATGGTCTGGCACACCGACCTGATCAAAGACCCCGACACACTGCGGTTGGTCGACGAGGCGCTGGCCGCCGACGCCAGGCTCTTCGGCCCGATGTCGGTGAGCAAGACCGCGCAGGCCATCGACGCCATCGTGGATCGCCACGACCCCGGGGCCCTGCGCCGCGCCCGCGCCGGCGCGCGCGGGCGCCACGTCACGATCAGCCCCGCAGACGACAATTCCGGCACCGCAGCCCTGTGGGGTTCGCTGCTGGCCACCGACGCGGCCGTGCTGGAGCGCCAACTGACCCACATGGCCGAGCAGGTGTGCCGGGACGATCCCCGCACCCTCGACCAGCGCCGGGCCGACGCGCTGGGCGCCCTGGCCGCGGGGGGTCAATACCTCGCCTGCGCCTGCGGTGGCGCCGAGTGCCCCGCTGCCGGGGAGGTCGACCCGCGCGCCGGCGCGGTCGCCGTCCACATCGTCGCCCGCGAGGACACGTTGGACGCCCAGCCCGACCCGCACACCTCCGGCGAGCGCCCGTCGCGACCGATCACCCCGGAGATGACCCTGGCCGAGGCCCTGGCCCCCGATCCCGAGCCCGACCTGCCACCCACGCCGCGGCCCCCGGCCGCGCACCTGCTCGGCGGCGGCACGCTGCCCGCGTCGATGGTCGCCGAATTGATCCGCGGCGGAGCCAAGGTCACGCCGGTGCGCTTTCCCACCGATGCCTTACCCGAACCGAACTACCGGCCCTCGGCGCAGCTACAGCGGTTCATCCGCTGTCGCGATATGACCTGTCGCTTCCCGGGCTGCGACCGGCCCGCCGAATTCGCCGACATCGACCACACCATCCCCTACCCCCTGGGGCTCACCCATCCGTCCAACCTCAAATGCCTGTGCCGCAAACATCATTTGATCAAGACGTTCTGGCCCGGCTGGCGCGACGAGCAGTGGCCCGACGGAACCGTGGTGTGGACTTCGCCGAGCGGACGCAAATACAAAACCTATCCGGGCAGTCGGCTGCTGTTTCCGACGCTGTGTCTGCCGACCGGCGAATTGCCCTCTGCCCCAACGGCATTACCACCGCTGGGCGACCGCGGCATCATGATGCCCACCCGCCGCCGCACCCGCGAGCAAGACCGCACTCGCCGCATCGACGCCGAACGCGCACTCAACGCCGATCGGGTCGCCGAACGCAATCAGCCGCCACCCTTCTAAGTGCCCCGGATCCCGATGCGCGGCCGGTCTTTTCGGTCGGCTGGCGTCCTATTGCCAGTCGACCGGCAGATCGCGCGCATGGTTGGGGCAGACGTCGATCGTGGCGGCCTTCAGGACGTGCGCCGCATCCAGTGGCGGCATTTCCTTGGACAGCACCACGAAGGCGTACTGCGCCGCATACGAGGAATACCCCTGGATCATCGCGTCGGCGTGATCGTCCATCAGCGCACACGCTTCCCGCTCGCGGTTGGTGTCGGAGTGTGCGATGCCGGTGCCGAACCAGGCGGCCAGGCCGACGGCCGCGACGGTGGTGATGGCCCGGGTGGCGCTCCGGCCGGTGCCACAGTATTGGCGTGTGTGCAATTTCTCAGGGGACATGTCGAGTTTTACCCGGGCGACCCGGAAATTAAACGAAATAAACCCGCCGAATTTCGAAATCTATTTGTCGCGACCGACAATTATTACATTAAAAGACAGGCGTCGAATAACTCCGTCAGCCCAATTGATACGACTCGCGGGACACCCGGAAAAAATGCCCGGTCCCGGCGTCGGTGCACGTCACCCCGTCGGGCTGGCTGCTGCACGTGATCGCGCCGAGCGATCTCGACTGGCCCACGCCGAGCGCCGGCCACGACCCCGCCCCCGACCCGAGCGCCGAGTACGTGCAGGTGACGTAGGAAGCCTGGCCCTGGTCGAGCCGGAAATCGCGACCCAGATCCGATCCGGGCGGACACGGCCCCCCGTTCTTGTCCCGGCCCACTCCCGGCGGTACCGGGTAGATGTGGTCGCCGATCTGGCACGTGGCGATCGGCAGCGGAGCGTCCTCGCCGTTGAGAATGCATCGAATGTTTCCCGACGCGGACGCGAACTGCTGGTAATTGTCGTCGGCGTGCGCGCTCGCCGCGCCGAAAAGCAATAGGGCCGGGGCGGCAACGCCAACCGCCGCGGAGATCGCGTTCATTCGGTGCTCCTTTCCGCGATGTTCGCGTGCGGCATGAACAAGCCGAAAGGCAAGTTTTGCACGCCGGTAATCATCGCATCCGGCACCGCCCGCCGCGCCACAATAGTTATCTTCACCATGAAGACAATTCCATGTCTTGCAGCGGGTTTCGATCCGGATAGGCTTCTTTGGTGACAGAAAAGCCGTCGTCATATTTGGTGCTGGCTTCCCAGCGCAGCGGCAGCACGCTGCTGGTCGAATCGCTGCGCGCGACCGGCGTCGCCGGCGAGCCGCAGGAGTTCTTCCAATACCTGCAAACCACCAGCCAGGCCCCCCAGCCGCGGGAGTGGTTCGCCGATGTGGACGACGCGTCGATCCTGAGCCTGCTCGATCCGCTCGACGAGGGTAAGCCGGACCTCGCGCCGGCCGAGGTCTGGCGCGACTACATCCGCACCGTCGGGCGAACCCCGAACGGCGTGTGGGGCGGCAAGCTGATGTGGAACCAGACGCCGCTGCTGTTGAGCCGCGCGAAAGACCTCCCCGATCGATCGGGCGACGGCCTGCGGGCAGCGATCCGCGACGTGATCGGCGAAGAGCCGCTGCTCATCCACGTGCACCGCCCCGACGTTGTCTCCCAGGCCGTGTCGTTCTGGCGTGCGGTGCAGACGCGGGTGTGGCGCGGCAGGCCCGATCCGACGCGCGACGCGCGCGCCGTCTACCACGCCGGGGCGATCGCGCATGTCGTCCGCATGCTGCGCGCTCAGGAGGAGGGCTGGCGGACCTGGTTCGTCGAGGAAGACGTCAAACGCATCGAAGTTCCCTATCCGGTGTTGTGGCGCAACCTGACTCAGGTGGTGGGAACCATCCTCGAGGAACTGGGGCTCGACCCGCGGCTGGCGCCGCAGCCGGTGCTGGAGCGCCAAGCCGACCAACGCTCCGACGAGTGGGTGGAGCGCTACCGCGCGGACGCCGAGCGAGACGGGCTACCAACCTGACGGCGACGAACGCGGGCACCGCCCTTGCGCCGCCGCCGGTTTCGACCGGGCCGTCGACCTAAATTCAGCGCGAGCCAATCGCTTGGTCGCCGGCGCGGGCCGGACAACGATGTCATCGTGAGCGAACAGGATTCGAAGCCGCTCGGTTGGCGCGAGCGGCTCGGCTCGGTGTCGGTGGACTGGTGGGCGACCTTGCTCGCCGGCGTGATCACCGCATTGGCGGTGGCCAACGTGCTGCCGAAGATTCCGTGGTGATCGCGTGAGCACCACCGACGTCCAATCCCTAGAATACGAAGACGCGCTCGACGAGCCCGCCTTCACCAGCCGCCGGCCGCTGGATTACGTGCCGGGCATCCTGCTGCTCATCGGCGTGGGCCTGCTCGGCAAGTACGCCCAGATCTGGTGGAACACGCTGGCCAAGCACGAACACTGGCGCGTCCCCGACATCGAATACGTGTTGTGGGCCATCGTGATTGGCCTGCTGATCACCAACACCGTCGGCCTTCATCGGATATTTCGCCCCGGCGTGCAGACCTACGAGTTCTGGCTCAAGGTCGGCATCGTCGTGCTGGGAGCCCGGTTCGTGCTCGGCGACATCGCCAAGCTGGGCGGCCTGAGCCTGATCCAGATCCTGGTCGACATGGCGGTCGCGGGAACCATCATCATCGTCGCCGCGCGCGCATTCGGGTTGTCCGGAAAGCTCGGCTCCCTGCTGGCGATCGGCACCTCGATCTGCGGGGTGTCGGCGATCATCGCCGCCAAGGGCGCGATCCGGGCCCGCAACTCCGACGTCGGCTACGCGATCGCGGCGATCCTGGCGCTGGGCGCGGTGGCGCTGTTCGTGCTGCCGCCGCTTGGACATTCGATCGGCCTGACGGATCGCGAATTCGGCATCTGGGCGGGGTTGGCGGTGGACAACACCGCCGAGACGACCGCCACGGGTTATCTGTTCTCCGATCACGCCGGCAAGATCGCCGTGCTGGTCAAGTCGACCCGTAACGCGCTGATCGGGTTCGTCGTCCTGGGCTTCGCGCTGTATTGGGCCGCGCGCGGGCAGGCCGACGAGATCGCCCCCGGCTTCAAGGCCAAGGCCGTGTTCGTCTGGAAGAAGTTCCCGAAGTTCGTGCTGGGGTTCTTGGCGGTCTCGGCGATCGCCACCGCGCACTGGCTGACCAAGGGCCAAACCGCCAACCTGGCCAACGTGTCGAAGTGGGCGTTCCTGCTCACGTTCGCCGGGGTGGGGCTCAACACCGACATCCGGCAGATCGCCCGCACCGGGTGGCGCCCGCTGGTCGTCGCGGTCATCGGCCTCACCGTCGTCGCGACGGTGTCGCTCGGCATCGTCCTGCTCACCTCGCGCGTCTTGCATTGGGGCGTAACGGCCTAGCGGATACCCGGGCGGTAACCTGGCCCGCAATGTGGATCACCATCCTGGTGATGGCCGTCGCCGTCAGCCTCGAACCCTTCCGGATCGGCATGACGGTGCTGATGTTGAACCGGCCACGGCCGATCCTGCAGCTGCTGGCGTTCCTCTGCGGTGGCTTCGCGATGGGCATGAGCGTGGGCCTGGTCGTGCTGTTCGTCTTGCGGCGCAGGCTGCTGTGGTCGACGTACCTCACGCTGCCGAGGGTGCAGATCTGCATCGGCGTGCTGGCGCTGTTGGCCGCGGGCGCCCTGGTCCTGACCCGCAACCGGGTGGCCGTTCCGGAAACGGTGACGACGCGCGCGCAGCGGCTGGTGACCGGGCGGTCGCTGTGGGTGGCGGGCGCGGCCGGCCTCGGCATCGCGCTGCCGTCGGTCGACTATCTGGCCGCGCTGGCCGTCATCCTGGCGTCGGGTGCCGCGGCCGCCACGCAGGTCGGCGCGCTGCTGATGTTCAACGCCGTGGCATTCGCTCTGGTGGAGATTCCCCTGGTGGTCTACCTGTTGGCGCCCCAAGCGACGCGCGACTCGATGGCGGCGCTGCACAACTGGATCCGGTCGCGCCGCCGCATCGAAGTCACCGCCCTGCTGGCCGCGGTCGGGTGCGTCCTGCTGGCGGTCGGCCTAGCCGGTATTTGAATCCGTCACGGCCGCCGGTCGTTTCACGACCCGGCCGCCTTCGCGGGGTCCTCGATGATGTGATACGCGGGGTCGATCAGCGCCATCGGTTGGGTGCCGCTCTGCCGGGGCTTGCCGGTGATCCGCAGCAGCTGGCCGGGCTGGATGTCGGCGCCGCCGCGCCCGTGCCGGAATGTCACGCAGATCTCGCCGCTGTTGTCGCCGACGACGACGCGCCGGACGGTGCGCCTGCGTTCGTTGACGTCCTCGACTTCGTTGACCCGCCCCTCAAAGGTGGCGCGCTGCCCGGGAATAAGACCCCCGACGGTGATCACCGACGCCGACCGATCGGGGTGTTCGTAGGCTTCGACTTCCTGTTCCTCGTCCCTCGAGACCCACGCCTCGATCTTGTCGAGCTCGCGGGAGATTCGTTGCTCGAACCCTTCGGGGTAAGCCTCCTTGATCCGCGAATCCACGTCGTAGGGAACGATGGTCGCCGCGGCGTCCGGGATCAGGCTGACCGCCCGGGCCACCTTGTCGGCGGTGCGGTCGTGCAGCAGGCGCCCCAACAGCGGGGCGTAAGTCCGGCGCGGCAGCAGCACGGTGACGTTGGTGTTCCGGTGTTCGTCGCGCGCCTTGGCGACCAGCACCTGCGCGGCACGCGTGACCCGGCGGTCCGGGCAGTCGACCACCCGCAGCGGAGTGTCGAGATCGAAGTCGTCCCAACGCTTTCGCAACGCCTTCGCGTGGGCGTCGTCCACCATGAAGTGCACCGCGACCAATTCGTCGGCGCGCAGCCCCCTGCCGTAGCGCAGCGCTTCGATGACCGCGAGGTCGAGCGAGTTCACGAACACGAACACCTTGTGCCGGGCGTACTTCACCAATTCGGGGCGGTCCGTGCGGAACATCTCGAGGATGGCCGCCTCGGCGCGGTATTCGCGGTTCAGCCGCGTCAGCGCGAACACCAGCACGGGAAAGACCACGACCACCAGCCAGGCACCCTCGGTGAACTTCGCCACCGCGAAGATTCCCACCACGATGGTCGACAGGATCGCCGCGGACAGGTTGATCGCGAGGCGCCGTCGCCACCCCGCCTCCCGATGGGTGAGATGATGTTTGGTCATCCCGTAGCCGGCCATCGAGAAACCGGTGAATACGCCGATCGCGTAGAACGGGACGAGGGCGGTGACCGAGCCGCCGGTCGCCAGCAACAGCACCACTGAAAGCCCCGTCAGCGTGATGATGCCGTTCGAAAACACCAGGCGGTGGCCGCGTTTCATCAGCTGGCGCGGCAGGAAGCGGTCTTCGGCGACGAAGCTCGCCAGCGCGGGGAATCCGTTGAAGCTGGTATTACCGCCGGTGAACAGGATGGCGGCGGTCGACGCCTGCACGAGAATGAACAGGACGTTGCCAATCGCCCCGTTGCCGAAAACCGCGCGGGCAACCTGCGACAGCACCGACGGATATCCGGCCTCGAACGGCGTCGCGTGGGTGACGAACGTCAGGTAGGCGACGCCGGCCAGCAAGAACCCGAGTATGCACGCCATGATGGTGAGCACCCGGCGGGCGTTGCGTCCCTGCGGCTTACGGAAGACGTTGACCGTGTTGGAGATCGCCTCGACCCCCGTCAGCGACGAACCGCCGTTGGCGAACGCGCGCAGCAACACCAGCACCGTCGCGCCCATCACCAGGCCGTCCCCTCGATGAACCGGCACCGCCCCGGCGATGCGCTCCGCGTCGTAAGTCGGTAATCCCCAAAATATTTCGCGAATGACGCCGGTCACGATGGTCAAGCCGATCATCGCGACGAAGAAATACGTCGCAACGGCGAACGGCCGCCCCGCTTCCTTCAACCCGCGCAGGTTTGCATAGCACATGGCGATCACCACACCCACCGTGATCGCCAGGCTGTAGGGACCGAGCACCGGGATCGCCGACACCACCGCCACCGTGCCCGCGGCCGTCTGCACCGCCACGGTGACCACGTAGTCAATCAACAACGCGGCGGCGGCGACCTGCGCCACCCGGGGCCCGAAATTCTCGCGTGCCACGATGTATGAGCCGCCCGCACGGGTGTAGGCCATCACAACCTGGCGGTAGGACGCGGCCACCAAAGCCAGGATCACCAAAATCACGCCGTTAATGGGCAACAACAACGTGAATGCCGCCAGCCCCGCAGCCGGCAGCAGCTCGATCAGGATCTGTTCGCTGCCGTAGGCGGTGGACGAGATCGCGTCGGGTGCAAGCGCGCCGAGCGCAACCCCGTTAGAAAGCCTCTCGTGTGTCAGCTTCTCGGTGATCAGCGGCTTCCCGAGAAACACGCGCTTGGCGATGTCCCCGACCGACGTCGGGATCGGGACCTTGCTCGGCGAAGTTGTCACGACCTGCATTCTGCCGCCCGGCCGGTCCGCGCGGCGGGCGGACGGGCTAAGTCAGCCGCGAGACCGCCGCGGCGATGCGCTCGTCGGTGGCGGTCAGCGCGACCCGCACGTGCCGGGCACCGCCCGGGCCGTAGAAGTCGCCGGGCGCCACCAGGATGCCGAGGGTGGCGAGCCGCGCGACGCTGTCCCGGCACGGCTCGCCGCGGGTGGCCCAGAGATAGAGGCCGGCCTCGGAATGGTCGATAGCGAAACCGGCGGAGCGCAGCGCGGGCAACAGGGCGGCGCGCCGCCGTTCGTACCGCTCGCGCTGCACCCGCTCGTGGTCGTCGTCGTCGAGCGCGGCCACCATGGCGGCCTGCACCGGCGTCGGCACGATCATCCCGGCGTGTTTGCGCACGGCGAGCAGCTCGCCGACCAGGGCCGGATCCCCGGCGACCAGGCCGGCCCGATAACCGGCCAGCGACGAGCTCTTCGACAGCGAGTGGATCGCGAGCAGCCCGGTATGGTCGCCGTCGCACACCGAGGGATGCAGCACCGACAGCGGTTCGGCGTCCCAGCCCAGGCCCAGGTAGCACTCGTCGGAGGCGACGATCACCCCCCGCTCGCGCGCCCATCCGACGACCTTGCGCAGGTGGTCGACGCCCAGCACCCGCCCGGTCGGGTTGCTCGGCGAGTTCAGGTAGAACAGCGCCGGGGATTGCGGGCCCACCTGGGTCAGCGAGTCGGCGCGCAGAACCGGGGCCCCGGCCAGCCGCGCGCCCACGTCATAAGTCGGGTAGGCCAGCTCCGGCACCACGATCAGGTTCCCGCCGCCCAGGCCCAGCAGCGTGGGCAGCCAGGCGATGAGTTCCTTGCTGCCGATTACCGGCAGCACGGCCGCCTCGGTCAGCCCGGTGATCCCGAAACGGCGGGCCAGCGCGGCGACCGCCGCTTCGCGCAGTCGCGCCGTGCCGGCGGTGGCGGGGTACCCCGGGGCCGAGCTGGCGGCCGCCAGCGCCTCCCGGATCAGCGGCGCGACCGGGTCTACCGGGGTGCCGACGGACAGGTCGACGATTCCGTCCGGATGCGCCGCGGCCCGCGCCTTCGCGTCGGCCAGCGTGTCCCAGGGAAACTCCGGCAGGGACGCCGACACCGTTCCGCTCAGTCGCCCTCGCCCTGGGGCGGCAGGTCCTTGACGGCCTGCGGGTCGTTCTCGGTCAGGCCGACCTTCGCGGCGCCACCCGGCGACCCCAGCTCAGCAAAGAAGTCGGCGTTGATCTGTGTGTACTGGCTCCACTGCTCCGGCACGTCGTCTTCGTAATAGATCGCTTCGACGGGGCAGACGGGCTCACAGGCCCCACAGTCGACGCACTCATCGGGGTGGATGTACAGCATCCGGGCACCCTCATAGATGCAGTCGACTGGGCACTCCTCGATGCATGCCTTGTCCTTGATGTCGACGCAGGGTTCGGCGATCGTGTACGTCACAGACATCTCCTCCATGTACTGCGTGTGGGCTGCGGTTCGGCTCGCCGCGGCGCTCCGGCCGCGTCAGCGCAAGCATTCGGTTACTGATACTAGACGTTGCACATACACGTCAACCACTCGGCACCCCGGCGGTTCGCTGACGTGTCGGGGCCGGGCCGGGTGCGGCGGCCCCTGCGGCATTTCACCGAGGGCGAACACCCGTGTATAACGCCCTGACCTGCGCATAGTTACGATTAGAACTTCCTGTGCGATAACGCTTGCGATAGAAGATTGCTCACGGAGCCTGGTAGCCTCGACCGCAGACGGCAACCGTTGGGCAATGTCGTCGCCGTTTATCGACGGTGCATTGAAATGGGGAAGGTCCACAAAATGGTGAAGCTGTCGTTGACCAAACTGGCCGCTGTTGCTGGGGGTGTTGCTTTTGCGTTGACCGCCGGCTCCGGGATCGCATCCGCCGATCCGCTGGATCCGGTCATCAACACGACGTGCAACTACGGGCAGGTGATGGCCGCGCTGAACGCGACGGATCCGGCTGCTGCGGCGCAGCTGACCGCGTCGCCGATCGCGGTGAGTTACTTGAACCAGTTCCTGGCCTCGCCGCCGCCGAAGCGCCTGCAGATGGCCCACCAGATCCAGGCCATGCCGCAGGCCGCGCCGTACTTCAACGACGTCTTGTCGGTGGCCGGCAGCTGCAACAACTACTGAGCGCGCCAGCGCGTCAGTAGCCGCTGAGCAGTCGGCGCACCTGGCCCAGCAGTTCGGGGCCCGCGTCACTGCAAATCCGCGACGGGTTTCCGGGGCGGCGACCCCAGAGCAGTAAAACCCTTGCGGCGGAGTCGGTTTCGAGAGTGGCCGGGCCTTCGGGCCCGGCCATTCCGATTGAGGTCTTGTCGGCGTCCGCGGTGAGCACCACGTCGTCGCTGCCGAAGACGCGCAGCCGCGCCTCGATTCGCTCGCCCGGTTCCAGCGACTTGGCGCCCTTGGCGAGCAGCGGGCGTCCCACCGCGACGACGCTGTGCGTCGTCATCCAGGGCTCGGCGAGCCGGGCGGCGAACCCGGTGTCGTCATCTCCGGTGATGTCCCAGCCGTGCAGGACGAGTTCCTCGCGCATGTGCTCGGCGAACCAGGGCACCTTCATGGTGCGCCCGGTCCAGGCGACGTCGGTGTCCACGGGAACGCTCTCGGCGGCGGCCGCGACCTCGTCCAGCGTGGCCATCCGGTCGTGCAGCGCGTCCCAGAGGTCGGCGTCGTTCATCGCGCGCAGCGGGGCCTCTCGTTCCTCGAAGCCGCGCGTGCCGACGGGTTCGCCCTCCAGGTGGGCTCCCAGCACCCGGGCGAGCTCCTCGGCGTTTCCAGCCTGATGGATGACGATGTCGCGCACCGTCCACGCTTCGCACCAGGTGCCCGACTCGGGGCGACGCCGCTGCACCGCGTCCAGGAAGGGCTGCCATTCCGGGAACCGGTCTTGATCGATGTGTCGCTTCACGGGCTCGGGTATACCCGCGGGCACCGACACATAGTCGTTGGTGAGCGCGCGCAAAATGCCGCGCTTCCCGGCGTGTCGCCGTACAAACGCGCGCCCTCGCGACGGGAAGCTACGCGGCGAGCGGGGCGTACGTGGTGGTGCGCTGGCGTGCCGGGCGGCCGATGCCTTCGGCGATCGCGGCCAGCTCGGCCGCAGTCTTCGACGACCCGTGTTCGGACCCGGCCATGCGCGAGATGGTCTCCTCCATCAGCGTCCCGCCCAGGTCGTTGGCGCCGCCGTTGAGCATCACCCGCGTGCGCTCGACCCCGAGCTTGACCCAGCTGGTCTGGATGTGAGAAATGCGGCCATGCAACATGATCCGCGCCAGCGCGTGCACCGCCCGGTTGTCGCGATGGCTCGGGCCTGGCCGCGCCGCGCCGGCCAGGTACAGCGGCGAGTTCTGATGCACGAACGGCAACGGGACGAACTCGGTGAAACCGCCCGTGCGGTCCTGGATGTCCCGCAGCACGTTGAGGTGGCTCACCCAGTGCCGCGGGGTGTCGACGTGGCCGTACATCATCGTCGACGACGACCGCAGGCCCACCTCGTGCGCCGTGCTGACGATCTCGATCCACAACGAGGTGGGCAGCTTGCCCTTGGTGAGCACCCAGCGCACCTCGTCGTCCAGGATCTCCGCGGCGGTGCCGGGGATGGTGTCCAGGCCGGCCTCGCGCAGACTGATCAGCCACTCGCGAATGCTCAACCCGCTCTTGGTCACCCCGTTGGCGATCTCCATCGGCGAGAACGCGTGCACGTGCATCGAGGGCACCCGGGCCTTGACGGCGCGCACCAGCTCGGCGTACCCGGTCACCGGCAGTTCGGGGTCGATCCCGCCCTGCATGCACACCTCGGTGGCACCCTCGACGTGCGCCTCCCAGGCGCGGTCGGCCACCTCCTCGGTGGACAGCGAATACGCGTCGGCGTCGCCCTTGCGCTGGGCGAACGCGCAGAAGCGGCACCCGGTGTAGCAGATGTTGGTGAAGTTGATGTTGCGGTTCACGACGAAGGTCACGTCGTCGCCGACGGCGTCGCGTCGCAGCGAATCCGCCAGGGCGGCAACCGCTTCCAGCGCCGGGCCCTCGGCCGTCGCCAGCGCCAGATACTCCTCGTCGGTGCACCCCGCCGGATCGCGTTCGGCCGAGCGCAGCGCGGCGAGCACGTCGGTGTCCAGACGCTCTGGGGCGCGCACGGCCAGCTCGTGCACGTGCGCGCGGATCGATTCCCAATCGCCGAACGCGCTGTCGAGGTCGCTGCGGGCCGCGGTGTTGCGGCCTTCGGTGTCGATCGCCGCATTGAGGTCGACCCGGCCGGCGGACTCCACGTCGTCGGGCTCCTGCCACGGCATGCCCACCGGGTTGACGTCGCGGGCCAGGCCGGTCGCCGGATCCGCCAGGGCCAGAACGTGTCCGCGCACCCGCGGGTCGATCCACGCCGCGCCGGCCTGGACATACTTGGGTTGCGCGGTCAGCCGCTGCACCAGGTCATACCCGCCCTCGGCGGTGACCGCGGCCAGCTCGTCCAAGGCGGGCCAGGGACGTTCGGGATTGACATGGTCGGGCGTCAACGGCGAGACGCCGCCCCAATCGTCGACCCCGGCGCGGATCAGGGCCAGGCACTCCTCGCGCGACACCAGGTTGGGCGGCGCCTGGATGCGCATGCCCGGGCCGAGCACCAGCCGCGCGACCGCCACCGTCGCCAGGTAGTCCTCGATCCCGGCGTCGGGGAACGCCGCCATCGCGGTGTGCTCCTTGGCCCGGAAGTTCTGCACGATCACTTCCTGGACGTGCCCGAACTCCTTGTGCGACTTGCGAATCGCGTGCAGGGTGTCCGCGCGTTCGGCCAGCGTTTCGCCGATGCCGACCAGCAGCCCGGTGGTGAACGGAATGGACAACCGCCCGGCGTCGGTCAGGGTGCGCAGCCGCACGGCCGGGTCCTTGTCCGGGCTGCCGTAGTGTGCAAGCCCTTTCGTCTCGAAGAGCCGCCGCGACGTCGTCTCGAGCATCATGCCCATCGACGGCGCCACCGGCTTGAGCCGCGACAACTCCGACCAGCTCATCACGCCGGGGTTCAGGTGCGGCAGCAACCCGGTTTCCTCGAGGACCCGGATCGCCATCGCCCGCACGTAGGACAGCGTCGAGTCGTAGCCGCGTTGGGCGAGCCACTCCCGCGCCTCCGGCCACCGGTCCTCCGGCCGGTCGCCGAGGGTGAATAGCGCTTCCTTGCAACCGAGTTCGGCCCCGCGACGGGCGAGGTCGAGTATCTCGTCGGGCTCCAGGTACATGCCGGCGCCCCGCGCGCGCAGCTTGCCCGGGACGGTGACGAACGTGCAGTAATGGCAGCTGTCCCGGCACAGATGGGTGACGGGGACGAACACCTTGCGCGAATAGCTGATCGGCAGCCGCCCGCCCGGCCCGCGCCGCCCCGCCGACTCGAGGCCCGCGTCGCGCACCCGCGCGGCGCTCGCGCACAGATCGGCGAGGTCCTCGCCGCGCGCGGTCATGGCGACGGCCGCCTCCTCGACGTTGAGCGCGACCCCGTCCCGGGCCCGCCGCAAAACGCGCCGCAACGCCGACGCGCTGGCCTTGGGCGGAACGACGGGGCTAGGCAGCGCGGTGGGCGCCGGAGGCTCCGGTGTCAGTGGCACGTTGGTGTAACTTCCCCACGATCGAATTTCATCCGTTCGGCCCAACCTGTGCAGCTCTGGGCGGCGGTGCCATACGCGCAACAGTAGCGCCAGGCTCCCGCCGGTCTGCGGTCGACATCCCGGCGTCGCGGCCCCCGCGCGCGGGGGCTCCATTAGTTAAGTGTTTGACGAACTTGCCCGCCGGCCAGCAGCGATCGAGATAGCATCCGTCCTATCCAGGGAGGTACCGAATGTCGTTCCTATTCGCCACCCCGGAGGCGCTGGCGGCAGCGGCTTCGGACTTGGCTGGCATTGGTTCGACCATCAACAGCGCCAGCGCGGCGGCGGCGGCCCCCACGTCCGCGGTCGCGGCCTCGGCTGCCGACGCCGTGTCGGCCCAGGTCGCGGCGTTCCTCTCCGAGCACGGGCTGGGATATCAGCAGTTCAGCGCGCAGATCGCGCAGTTTCACGAGCAATTTGTCCAGACCTTGAGCTCCGGCGCGAACGCGTTCGCGGCGGCCGAGTCCAGTGCCGCGCAGAACCTCGCCGGTGCGGTCAACGCGCCCGCCGCGGCGCTGCCCGGCGCCGCGGAGAGCCTCGCCAACGCGGTGAACGCGCCCGCCGCGTCGCTGCTCGGCGGCGGTGGCGGCGGCGTCGCGGGCGTCGTCGGCGGCGCCGTGGCCAATGCGGTGAACCGCGTGGAGAGCGTGGTGGCCGGCTCCAACTTCCTGGGCGGCGCCGGACTGGTGGGCGGGGGCGGTGTCGCCGGCATGGTCGGCGGCGGCCTGTCCGCCGCGGTGAACGAGGTCGAGAGCGTGGTGGCGGGCCCCAACTTCCTGGGCGGCGCCGGCCTGCTGGGCTCCGGTCTACCGGGTGGCCTTTCGGCGCTTGCCGGTGAAGCCGGCGCGCTGTTGCCGACGGGCGGCATCCGCGCCCTCACCGCGGCCAGCGCGCTCGTCACACCGGCCGCCATGACCAACGCCGCGGTCGTGCCGGCGGCGTCCGGGTCGATCGGCGACGCGATCAAGGCCGGGTACCTGCTCGTCGAGCCGTATGTGCAGTACGGTTTCGACCTCGCCGCGTACGCGGTCGGTTACCTGCCCTACGTCGGCTGGCTGGCCCCCCAGATCTATTTCTTCTACGACCTTTTCGAGCCCATGGTGCAGGCCGGCCTGTTCAACACCATCGACTGGCTGCAGGGCAGCATCAGCTTCGCGCAAGGGCTGGCCAACTTCTGGGATGCCACCACGGCGTCGATCAACCAGTTCATCAACACCGAGATCTACTGGGCGCTCAGCTTCCTCCCGCCGCTGCCGCCGCTGCCGCCCTTCTTCCCGTAACCCGGGCCGTCAGCCCCGCAGTCCGCGCCGGAACAGCACCCACACCGGGGGCGCGACGCCCAGCGCGATCAGGACCAGGGCACCATAAGCCATCAGTCCCCGACCCCCCAGGATCACGTCGTCGCCGGGACCGCCCATGCTCAGCACGGCGACCGTCAGCAGCCACGTCCACAGCGGCAGCGCGGCCACCCGCGCGGAGCGGGTCCACAGGCCGGCGGCCCACACCAGTGCCGCGTTGACGAGCCCGCTGACCAGCGCGCTGATGGGGAACGGAATCGAACCTATATAGGAAGGAAGCAGCATCGCGCCGGCCAGCGCCGAGAGGATCCCGTCCACAGCCAGCAGCGCCAAAACGACGAAACGAATCGCGGGATCCGTGGCGCCGCCGTCCTGGATGGACGCGGCGCGTGGCTTGGTTTCGGTCAGGTCGGGACGCTGTCGACGTTGGCGAGTATCGAGCCGATGACCCACTGCAGGCTGTCGAGCCGGTCCTGCCAATGCTGCATATTGGGGTCCAGGTCGGGGTCCATGCGAATTCCTTCCGTGGCTGCCTGTTTGGCAGCCTACCGCGTTGCGGCCGCGGTCAAACCGAGTCCCGCGAGCAGGTCCGTCTCCCATCCGCGCCCGTCGCGCTCCCCCGCGGAGCCTTCCACCAGCACGTAGTGCTCGTCGGGCAGGATGGGCAGCGCGAAGTTGTTCGACAGCGCAAGGGCGCGGGCCGTCGGGCCGACGACGAGCTGGGTTTCGTGGGCGGCCAGGGCGGCGATCTTCGCCGCGAGCGCATCCGGGGCGGCCTGCACGACGGCGTCGATGTCGACATCCGCGTATCCGAAGTCGAACTCCTCTTGCGGCGGGACCATCCAGTCAGGCAGCAGGTCTTTCCGATCGAGATCCCGCCAGCCGGCCTGGAACGCGCTCGTGGCCAGGACCGTCCAGTAGAACTTGGGCACCGCCCAGGGCTCGCCCGGGTAATCGTCGGTGGCGGCGGCGGCGACCGCGGCGGTCGTCACGGTGTGGGTGTGGATGTGGTCGGGATGGCCGTAGCCGCCGTTCGGGTCGTAGGTCACGACGACGTGGGGGCGCTGCTCGCGGATGACGGCGACCAGTGCGCCGACGGCCTCGCGTTCGTCGGCGTCGATGAACCTCTGGCGACCCCGCGGCGGGGTGCCCTCCATTCCCGAGTCACGCCAGCGGCCCGCGCCGCCCAGATAGTGGGGCGCGTCGACGCCCAGCGCCCGCAACGCGGCCGTGAGCTCGCCGATCCGGTAGCCGCCCAGTTGGTCCGCGCGGTCGACGGCGAGCCCGGCCCATCGGTCGCCGATGACCTCGCCCTCCTCGCCGAGCGTGCAGGTGACGACGCGGACGTCCGCCCCGCGGGCGGTGTAATGCGCGATGGTGGCGCCGTTGGCGAGGCTCTCGTCATCGGGATGCGCGTGGACGAACAGCAGCCGGGGAGTCTCGGGCATGCAGGCACCCTACCCCCGTCTCGCCGAGGCTCGGCGAATAGGAACGCGGGCGGCTACTATCGAGAAATGCCGCAGCTGACCCAGGGCCGGAGCAGCGTCCGGAGCCGCCGACGTGGCGAGGTGCTCGAACGTGCGCTCTACGAGGCCACGCTGGTCGAGTTGGCCGAAGTCGGCTACGGCGGTCTGACGATGGAGGGCATCGCGGCGCGGGCGCACACCGGCAAGGCGGCGCTGTACCGGCGCTGGTGCAGCAAGCACGACCTGGTGCACGCCGCCCTGGTCTACGCGCTGCCGCCGACGCCCGAGCCGCGCTCCGGCCGGTCGGCCAGGGAGAACCTGCTGACAATGTTCACCTCGCACCGCGACATGTTGGCCGGAAAGACCACCTTTCCCGGCATGTACGTGGTCCAGCAGCTGCTGCACGAACCGGAGATGCGCACCATCTTCGCCGACGCCGTGGTGGCCCCGCGCCTGAAGGTGATCGAATCGATCCTGCGGGCCGCCGTCGAGGACGGCGACCTCGACCCCGCCAAGATCACGCCGCTGACCGCGCGCGTCGGGCCGGCGTTGATCAACCAACACTTCCTGCTCACCGGGGAACCACCGAACCGGCGCGAACTGGCGCTGGTGGTCGACACGGTGATCCCGCCGCGGGCGGCTCCTCAGACCTAGGCCATGAAAAGTCCGGCGAAGTCGGCACCGGCGGCCAGGGTCTGGTCGAAGATGCCCTCCAGCCCGCCGATGTTGCCGCCGTTGAACACCTGCGCACCGGTACCGGTCAGGACCGTGCCGACCGCCGGGAACTGCACGCCGCCCACGAAGCTGTTGATCGTTTGCTCGCCGGTGAGCAGCAACAGGTTGGGGATGTTGAACAGCCGGTTCAGCCCGCCGTTGAAAGCGGTGTTGGTCCCGAATGTCGCTGTCTCCCAAGCCACTTCGTTGCTCACCAGGTTGGCGTTGAACGCGGCCTCGGAAGGAATCAGGTTGGACAGGAAGTTGATCTGACCCGACGCCAGGCCCTGCAACCCCGCGGTGGGCGCCGCCACCAGCGCCACACCGAGGTTGGGTCCCGCCGCGAACAGCGATCCGTTGAGCATCGCGTTCAACGACGCCTGCAAGCCTGCCGCGTTGATCCCCGCTGTCAACGCGGCCTGGAGGGATCCGTTGCCGGTCAACGAGGTCGCTATCCCGCTGACGACGTCGAGATCCCACAGGAACTTGGTGTCCAGGGCGCCGAGGAACCCGCCGAGCGTGCCCCCGGCGATCAGATTGGCCGGCGCGCCGACCGAGAGGCTGGCCAGGATGGCGCCGCCGGTCGGAAGCTGCGCGCCCAAGATGCTGTCGAAGGTCACCTCGCCGGTGCCCAGCAGCAGGTTCCAGAAGTTGAAGGCGCTGTCGAGCGCGCCACCCAGGGCACCCGTGCCGCCGAAGAGCGCCGTCTCGATCGCCGTCTCCTGAGCGACCAGGGCCGTGTTGAGGCCGAGCTCGTTGGTGATCAGCGACGTGTTGAAGCCGACCTCCATCGCCTGCAGCTGGGTCAGGAACGCGGGTACGTTGGGCGCCGTCAGCAGCACCTGCCAGGGCGCAACCAGGTTGGCGAACAGCGTTGGAAGCCCGGCGAGCCCGAGGCTGAGGCCGCCGTTCAAGGCGAGGTTCAGCTGAGCGCTGAGCCCGTTGAGCCCGGCCATGATGTTCACGCCCAGGCTGGGACTCAAGCCGAGCGCGCCGCCCAGCGCGTTGAGCGCGACGGTCAGGTTGGCCGGCAGGGTGAGGCCACCCGACAGGGCCGGCAGCCCGGCGCTGAGGTTGGCGATCAGGGACCCACCGGTTTGCAAGGCACCGGACAGGGCGGCGCCGAGACCCGACAGGCTGCCGCCGAAGCCGCCCGAGAGCGCGGCGTTGATGGCGCCGTTCAGCCCGGCGAGCCCACCGGTGAGGCTGGCCTGCAGGCCCGGGAACCCGGCGGTCAGGCTCGTCACCAGCGCACCGCCCGTCTGGGCCAATCCCGACAGCCCACTGCCGATGTCCGCCGCCAGGGTGGCGCCGAGTGGCCCGAGGCCCGACAGGCTGCCGCCGAGGCCGGCCGAGAGCGCGGCGTTGATCGAGGCGCTCAGGCCGCCAAGCCCGCCGCTGAGGCTGGCCACGAGGCCCGGCAACGCGAGGCCCAGTCCGCCGGCCAGGCCGGCGCCGAGGTTCGCCGCCAGCGTGTTGCCGGCTTGGACCAAGGTCGAGAGGCCGGTGTTGAAGCCGGTCGCCAAGGCCGCGCCGAGCGGCACCAGGCCCGAAAGGCCGCCACTCAAACTGCCCGACAGCGCGGCGTTCAGCGAAGCATTCAGCCCCGACAGCCCGCCGCTCAGGCTGGCCTGCAGCCCGGGCAGCGCGGCGTTAAAGCCGCCCGCCAGCCCCGACAGCCCGTTACCGATGTTCGTCGCGATCGCGCCGCCGGTCTGCGCCAGCGCCGTCAGCCCGCCGTTCACGTTGGTCGCGATCGCCGCACCGAGGGGCGCCAGGCCGCCCAGGCTGCCGCCCAAGCCCAAGTTGCCCGACAGCGCGGCGTTGACCGAAAGCCCGATCGCGTTGATGTCGGCGCTGAGGCTGGCCGCCAGCCCCGAGATCCCAGCGCTGAAGTCGATGCCGAGCGCGGGCACCGCGCTCGCCAGCGTCTGCACGACGTTCACCTCGGCGGCCGCATACGCGCCCGCCCCCGCGCTCAAAGTTTGAACGAACTGCTGGTGGAATACCGCGGCCTGCGCACTGAGTTGCTGGTAGCCCGCGGCGTGCGAGGAGAACAATGCGGCAATTTCCGCCGAAACTTCATCGGCGGCCGCGGGTAGCAGTCCCGTCGTCGCCACCGCCGCCGCGGTGTTGGCCAAACCGATGGCGGCCGCAAGGTTCGCCAAATCCGTTGCGGCATCGGCAATCAGCTCTGGCGCTGCGATGAGAAATGACACTTCGACCTCCCCGATTCACCCCACGTGACCGCTGGCGACTGTTTTCCCGAGCAGCCGTTCAGCGATGGCCGCAGCGTATCGAAATGGTGTTGTGAAAACGTTTGTTTGCACGAACTGGCTTTGCAGGTATTGAATTCGGCGACCCGTAATTAATTCGTTACCTTTTTTGGGACGGCGGTATTAGATACCCATTTTTTGGAAAATGATTGTTTTCAATACCAATTAAATGGCGTTTACGGCCCGGTTTTGATCCATTGGCCGGCGTCTCCGACGATGCCGACGGGGACCGCGCCGGACAGGCTGACGTTTTGCACGCTGGGGCCGGCCGCGACGATCGTCGTGTCCTGCAGGATCGGCAGCACCGTGGACATGTTCCACAGTCGCGGCTCGACCGCGGTGATCACGTCGTTGATGCTCTTGGTGCCGTTCAGCGCGGCGTCGATGTTCGACTGGATGCTGCGGTCGCAGATTCCGGTGAGGTTCGACGGCGCCTGCACCAGGGCACCGGGCTCCGGCGCGCGGCTGGGCGGTGCCGACGTCGGCGTCGTGACGGTGGTGGCGGGCCCGGTGGACGGCGTGGGCCCGGCCGCGGGGGTGGTCGTGGCCACGTTCGAGGTCGGGACCGTCGTCGTCTGCAGCGCGGGGCAGCCGTAGCGCGAGGCCAGCAGCGTCGCCAGGTTGCCCCCGGCCCGGTGCCAGCCGACGATCGCGTCGATGGAGTTGTTGTTCAGCGCGTCGCGGTACAGCGTCACCGGGTCCAGCGCCAGCACCGTCGCCGCGATGCCGACGTTGCGCAGCTGGTCGGCGGCGGTGTTGGCCACCGCGACGGAGGTCGGGTCGTTCGCCGCCACCCCGATGATCAGCGACAGCTGCTGGCCGTCCTTGCTGATGCGGCCGCGGGTGACCTCGGGCGGCCCGGTGCTCGCAGGGGTCGGCGCCGGCGACGTCGACGTGTTGGGTTCGACCTTGTATCCGGAGCTCTCCAACAACGCCAGCGCGGCGGGCGTGGTCATCGCGGGCGGCGCCGTCGGCTCGTAGCCGGGGTCGCTCGGCGAGCGGATCTGGGCCTGGTCCAGCGTGACCGTGTTGTCGCTGCCGGCGCCGACGGCCGCCAGCAGATCGACGTCGAGCAGGCCCAGGATCGCCTTGCGGACCTGAGCGTCGGACAGCTTGGACTCGTTGGCGCGCAGCGTGAGCTGCATGACCCGCGGCGTCACGATCCGCGCGGTGCGCACGTCCGGGATGGCCGACAGCTGCGCGAAGGCCGCGGAGCCGCCGTGCACCTGAGCGACCTGGGTGTCGCCATTGCGCACGGAATCGGCCAAGGCGGCCGGCGCGCCGGCCCGGCGGAACAGGATCAGTGCGGGCTTGGCCGGCGGTCCCCAGTAGCGGTCGTTGCGGGCGATCAGGATCTCGTCGCGCTGCGGGTCGATGCTCTCCACCCGGAACTGGCCGCCGGTGACCGGCAGGGCCCGTGCCAACCCGGCCGCGAATCCGCCCGGCACGTCCTTGACGATGTGGGCCGGCAGGATGTTGCTGAACAGCTCTTTCCACGCGGGATACGGCTGCGCGAACGTGACGACGGCCTGCTTGCCGCCCTCGAGCGACTGCACCCCGGTGATGAGGTCGTACCCGGCCGGATCGACGACCCCCGGCTGGCTGACCATTTGGCGCCACAGGTACCAGAAGTCGTCGGCGGCGATGGGCGCGTTGTCGGTCCACTGCGCCTCGGGCCGGATCTTGTAGGTCACGGTGAACGGGTTTTGGCTGGTCACGTCCGCGGACACCAACAGGGTCGGGTCCATCTCCCAGCGCGACCCCGTCGGCGTGGCGGGATCCGGCACCGGCCGAAACGCGCTGGGCAACACCAGCGCGCTGATCGCCGCGTTCACCGGCGACAGGTCGCTCAGCAGGTGCGGGTTGAACCCGGCGCCGATCGAATCGATGCCCATGATGATCTGGGTGGGCCGCTGCGGCGGCGGCGCCGAATTGTGCGGCGTGTCGGTGCTCTGCGGCGCCGGCGGCGGGTTGACCGTGCACGCCGCCAGCACCAGCCCGACCAGCGAGACCAGCACGCCGACCCTCAGGAACAGGCGGCTGGCTCGTCTCGGCACGCCCATCAGGGTATCGAGCAGCTGCTCAGCAACCCGGCCAACCACGCCCGTGACGCGGCCCGGCGCCAAGCCGCTAGCCCCGCGCCTTGGCCCGCGCCCGGCTGCGGGCCCGGGAGGTGGCGTCGAGCTCGACCTTGCGCACCCGCACGATCTCGGGGGTCACCTCCACGCATTCGTCGGGCGCGCAGAACTCCATGGCCCGTTCCAGGTCGAGCTCCAGCGGCTTGGCCAGCGTCTCGATGACGTCCGCGGTCGACGACCGCATGTTCGTCAGCTTCTTCTCGCGCGTCACGTTGATGTCGAGATCCTCTGGGCGCGGGTTGATTCCGACGACCATGCCCTCGTAGGTGTCCTGCCCGGGCTCGACGAAGAACTGGCCCCGGTCGGCGAGCTGGATGAGCGCGAACGGCGTGATGGTGCCCGACCGGTCGGAAACCAGCGAGCCGGTGTGGCGGGCCCGGATCTCCCCCGCCCACGGCCGGTAGCCGTCGAACACGGCGTTGGCGATGCCGGTGCCGCGGGTCAGGGTGAGGAAGTCGGTGCGGAAGCCGATCAGGCCGCGGCTGGGCACGACGAAATCCATCCGGACCCAGCCGGCCGCGTGGTTGGCCATCTCCTCCATCCGGCCCTTGCGGCCGGCCATCAATTGGGTGATCGCGCCGACGAATTCCTCGGGGCAGTCGATCGTCATCGCCTCGAACGGCTCGTGCAGCTGACCGTCGATGGTCTTGGTGACCACCTGCGGCTTGCCGACGGTCAGTTCGAAGCCCTCGCGGCGCATCTGTTCGACCAGCACGGCCAGGGCGAGCTCGCCGCGGCCCTGCACCTCCCACGCGTCGGGCCGGCCGATGTCGACCACCCGGATCGACACGTTGCCGACCAACTCGGTGTCCAGCCGGCTGCGGACCATCCGCGCGGTGAGCTTGTGGCCGGAAACCTTGCCCGCCAGCGGCGAGGTGTTGGTGCCGACCGTCACCGAGATCGCCGGCTCGTCGACGGTGATGCGCGGCAGCGCGTGGGCGTGGTCGGGATCGGCCAGCGTGTCGCCGATCATGATCTCGGGGATGCCCGCCACCGCCACGATGTCGCCGGCGATCGCCTCGTCGGTGGGGCTGCGCTCGACGCCCTCGGTGGCCAGCAGCTCGGTGATCTTGGCGCTGGTGATCACCGGCACCCCGTCGACCTCACGCATCCAGGCGACCTGCTGGCCCTTGCGCAGCTTGCCGTTGTAGATGCGGATCAGCGCGAGCCGGCCGAGGAAGGCCGACGCGTCGAGGTTGGTCACCAACGCCTGCAGCGGCGCCTCGGGGTCGCCCGACGGGGGCGGGATGTGCTCCATCAACACGTCGAACAGCGGGTCGAGGTTGTCGCCGGCGGGCACCTCGCCGTCGGCCGGCTGCTCGGTGCTCGCGATGCCCGCCCGCCCGGACGCGTACAGAGTCGGCAGGCCCAGGGCGTGCTCGGCGGCCTTGGCCGCCTCGTCGTCGAGGTCCGACGCGACGTCGAGCAACAGGTCGTGGCTGGCGTCGACGACCTCGGCGATGCGGGCGTCGGGCCGGTCGGTCTTGTTGACGACCAGGATGACCGGAAGATGCGCGGTCAGCGCCTTGCGCAACACGAACCGGGTCTGCGGCAACGGGCCCTCGGAGGCGTCGACCAGCAGCAGGACGCCGTCCACCATGGACAGCCCGCGCTCCACCTCGCCGCCGAAGTCGGCGTGGCCGGGGGTGTCGATCACGTTGATGACCGTGACCGTCCCGTCGCTGTTGTGGCGGTGCACGGCGGTGTTCTTGGCCAGGATGGTGATGCCCTTTTCCTTTTCCAGGTCACCGCTGTCCATGATGCGTTCCTGGGTGTCGTCGCCGCGGTGGTGCAACGCCCCGGATTGCCGCAGCATCGCGTCGACCAGGGTGGTTTTCCCGTGGTCGACGTGGGCGACGATGGCGACGTTGCGGAATGGCACGTCGGTGATTCTGGCAGCGGGGGCCTCAGATAGCGAACCGGCCGACCCGGTGGGCCGCCCGTTCAGTGTGCGTCCAGGGCCGCCACCTCCGGCGTGTCGTCAGCCTGGATACACACCAAAAGCCATGGCTGCATACTCGACCACATCACCAGCCGCGGCGGCGGGGCGCCGACCCGATCAGCTCGTCGGTGTCGGCCACGTCACGGCTGCGGTAGACGATGTAGGGGCGGAACAGATAGCCGATCGGGGCGCTGAACGCGTGCACCAGCCGGGTGAACGGCCAGAGCGCGAACAACGCCAGCGCGATCGCCACGTGAATCTGGTAGTAGAACGCCGCGTGCGCCATCAGATCGCCCCGCGGATCGAGGATCCAGATCGACCGAAACCAGACCGACACCTTCTGGCGGTAGTCGTGCAGCTCGCCGAAGTGGGTGGCGCCGGCCAGGGTGCAGCACAGCCCCGCCACCAGCGCGCAGCCGAGCACCGCGTACATCAGCTTGTCGTTGCGGGTGGTGGCCGCGAACACCGGCCCGTGAGTGCGCCGCCGGTAGATCAGCAGCCCGATGCCGACGATGGTCGCGAAGCCGGCGGGCACGCCGAGCAGCAGCGCCTGCAGGTGATAGATGTGATCGCTCATCCCGACCGCCCGCGTCCAGGACTCCGGGACGAACAGGCCCATGACGTGGCCCATGATGACGGCCAGGCTGCCGAAGTGGAACAGCGGGCTGCCGATCGAGAGCAGCTTGGACTCGTAGAGCTGCGACGAGCGGGTGGTCCAGCCGAACTTGTCGTAGCGGTAGCGCCACCAGGTGCCGACGGCGGCGGTTGCCAGCGCGACGTAGGGCACGTCGTCCCAGAAGATCTCGATCAGCTTCATGTGCACCATCGTCAGGCTCCCTTGCTGCGCCTCGGCGGTACCGTCAACGTGAACGGTTGCAGCCCAACGGCTTCCGTGGGAGGGCCGGCTTGCGCCAGGCGCTCGGCCCGGCGCGCCTCCTGGTCGGTCGCGGCCGGCAGCGTCGAGCAGACCGCCGCGACGGCGTGTTCGTAGGGCGACTCGATCTCGGCCAGGGCGCCGCGCAACACGTCGATCGGAATCCGGTGCGCCGTCAGCAATCGCCGCCCGGCGTCGGGGTCGACGGTGGCGGCGAATTCGAGCACCACGGGCAGGTGATCCGGCGCCTCGGAGCGGGGCGGTTCGACGCCCGCGTCGCGGTAGGCGGTGGCGAAGGCCAGCATTTCCCGGCCGCGGTTGCGCGTGTCCCCGGCGGTCCAGTACGTCAGGTACATGGTGGTGCGCCGGCGCATGTCGAAGGTCTCGACGTAGCGTGCCGCGGCCGCCATCGGTTCGAGGGCACGCAGGGCGGCGACGGTGCGGCCGAGCAGCGCGGCCGCCGGCCCGCCGGCATGGCTGCGCAGTTCGTCGACGGTGTCCAGCCGCTCGGGCAACCGGTCGTCCGGATAGGCCAGCAGCAGCGACGCCGCCTGCCACACCAGCCGGTCTCGCGTCACCCGGTTGCCCGACCGCTCCCGGACCTGGGCCAGCAGCCTCATCGCTGCGGCTCCTCGGGAAACATGCCCGCCAGCGCCTGGCGGCCGTCCCAGTTGAGCAGGTTCACCCGCCCGTTGCCGTTGGTGTTCTCGCCGCGCTGACGTTGCTTGAGGGCGTGAAATGTCTCCACGGCGACCGGGACCGGGGTGCCGCTGCCCCCGCCGAAGGGCCCGGAATCGTACATCCCCGGGCCGCCGTCGCCCGACAGCGAGCAGCCCATCTCCTCGAGGTCACGCGCCTGGGCGCTGACCGCCGTCGGAATGACGTATCGCTCTTCGTATTTCGCGATGGCCAGCAGCCGGTACATTTCGTAGATCTGTTCCTCGGTCATCCCCACCGAGTGCGGGATGTGCGGCTGGGTCTCGCGCCCGAGGTTGATGTCGCGCATGTAAGACCGCATCGCGGCCAGCCGGCGCAGCACGCCTTCGACGACGGAAGTGTCACCGGCCGTGAACAATTCGGCCAGGTATTGCATGGGGATGCGCAGCGCGTCCAGCGCGCCGAAGAGGTTGCCGAGGTCCTCGCCGTCGTGGCCGTCGCGGCTGACCGCGTCGACGACGGGCGAGAGCGGCGGGATGTACCAGACCATCGGCATGGTCCGGTATTCCGGGTGCAGCGGCAGCGCCACCCGGTAGGTGTTGATCAGCGCGTACACCGGCGATCGCTGTGCCGCTTCGATCCACTCGTCGGAGATCCCGTCGGCGCGCGCGGCGATGATCACCTCGGGGTCGTTGGGATCCAACAGGATCCGGCGCTGCGCCTCGTACAGGTCGGTGTCGTTTTCCACCGACGCCGCCTCCAGCACCCGGTCGACGTCGTAGAGCACCAGCCCGAGGTAGCGCAGCCGGCCCACGCAGGTTTCCGAGCAGATCGTCGGCAGGCCGACCTCCATCCGCGGGTAGCACAACGTGCACTTCTCGGCCTTGCCCGTCTTGTGGTTGAAATACACCTTCTTGTAAGGGCATCCGGATACACACATCCGCCAGCCGCGGCAGCGGTCCTGGTCCACCAGCACGATGCCGTCCTCGCTGCGCTTGTACATCGCGCCCGACGGGCACGACGCCACGCACGACGGGTTCAGGCAGTGCTCGCAGATCCGGGGCAGGTAGAACATGAAGGTCTCTTCGAGTTTGAGCTTGACCTCGTCGCTGACCTTCTTCAAAATTGGGTCCCCCGAGAGGATCTCGGGCGACCCCGCCAGGTTGTCGTCCCAGTTCGGGCCCCACGACACCTTCATCGGCTCGCCGCTGATCATGCTCCTCGGCGCGGCCGTGGGAAAGGTGTCACCCGCCGGCGCGGTGGTCAGGTTTTCGTAGTCGTAGGTCCACGGCTCGTAGTACTCGTCGATGGTGGGCAGCTTGGGGTTGGCGAAGATCCGCAACAGCTTGTGGATGCGGCCGCCGTCGCGCAGCCGCAGCCGGCCCTTCTTGTCGCGGATCCAGCCGCCGCGCCAGCGCTCCTGGTCCTCGTAGGTGCGCGGATAGCCTTGCCCAGGACGGGTTTCGACGTTGTTGAACCACACGTACTCGGTGCCGGCGCGGTTGGTCCAGGCCTGCTTGCAGGTCACCGAGCAGGTGTGACAGCCGATGCACTTGTCCAGGTTCATCACCATCGCCAGCTGCGCCATGACTTTCATCGTCAGTACGTCACTTCCTGGCCGCGGCGGCGCACCACCGTCACCTCGTCGCGTTGGTTGCCGGTCGGGCCCAGGTAGTTGAACCCGAACGAGTGCTGGCCGTAGCCGCCGGCGAGGTGGCTTGGCTTGATCCGCACCCGGGTCAGCGCGTTGTGGTTGCCGCCGCGCTTGTTGTTGGTCTCGGTGCGCGGGGTGTCCACGGTGCGTTCCTGGACGTGATAGACATACACCACGCCGTCGGGCATTCGGTGCGACACGATCGCCCGGCACACGTAGATGCCGTTCACATTGACGGCCTCGACCCAATCGTTGTCGCGCACACCGATTTTCGCCGCGTCCCCGGGGCTCATCCACATCGTCGGGCCGCCGCGGGACAGCGACAGCATGTACAGGTTGTCCTGGTAGGTGGAGTGGAACGACCACTTCGAGTGTGGCGTCAGGTACCGGACCGTGAGCCCGATCCCGTCTTCGGTCGGCCCGAGCTCCGGCTGACCGAACAGCCGAGTCATGTCCAGCGGCGGGCGGAAGACCGGCAGGTGCTCACCGAGTTCCTCCACCCAGTCGTGGGCCAGGTAGAAGTGCATCCGCCCGGTCAGCGTGTGGAACGGTTTGAGGTTCTCGATGTTGATGGTGAACGGAGCATAGCGCCGCCCACCGGTTTCGCTGCCCGACCATTCCGGGCTGGTGATCACGGGCACGGGGCGCGCCTGGGTGTCGGCGTAGGTGATGCGGCGCTCCTCGCTGCCCTCGGCCAGGTGTGCCAGCCGCTGGCCCGTGCGCTTCTCCAGCTCGCGGAAGCCCTCGACGGCCAGCCGGCCGTTCGTCGTCCCGGACAGCAGCAACAGCACGTCGGCCATCCGCTCCGCGCTGGTGACGGCCGGGCGCCCGGCCGCCACACCGGAATTCATCACGCCGAACTTGGCGGCCAGTTCCTCCACTTCACGGAACGGATGCACCGTGACGCCCTTGGTGGTGACGCCGAAGGTGTCGACGAGCGGACCCAGGGTCAGCCACTTGTCGTAGACGGCGGCGTAGTCGCGTTCCACCACGGTGACTTTGGCCATCGTCCGCCCCGGCACCGGGGTGGAGCCGTCGTGCAGCCAATCCCGTTCGGCGCCATCGGGATAGGCCATCGCGTCGGGCGTGTCGTGTTGCAGCGCCGTGAGCACCACGTCGCTGCGGGTGCCCAGGTGATCCTTGGCCATCGCGCTGAAGGCGCGGGCGATGGCGCCGAAAGCGTCGTAGTCCGAACGGGTTTCCCAGGGCGGGTCGGTGGCGGCGCTGAAGGCGTGCACGTAGGGGTGCATGTCGGTGCTGGACAGGTCGGCCTTCTCGTACCAGGTGGCCGCCGGCAGGACGACGTCGGAAACCAGTGTCGTCGAGGTCATCCGGAAGTCGATCGACATCATCAGGTCGAGCTTGCCCTCCGGGATGTCCCCGTCCCGCGCCGGCTCGGCCTGCGCGTTGGAGTCGGTGCCCAGCAGATGCCGCAGGAAATACTCGCCGCCCTTGCCCGACGAGCCGATCAGGTTGGCGCGCCAGACGCTGAGCACCCGCGGCCAGTTGCCGGGGTCGTCGGGGTCGCTCACGGCCAGCTTGAGCTTGCGCTCGCCGAGTTGCTCGGCGACGTACTCGGCGGCGTCGCGACCGGCGGCGCGCGCCTCGTCGGCGACGTCGAGGCTGGACCGGTCGAACTGCGGATAGAACGGGCTCCAGCCCATCGCCACCGACGAGGCCAGCAGGTCCATCGTGTGCTTGCCCGCGAACCTGCCCCGCCCCACCGGGCTGGCCAGCTTGTCGGCGCCGTGGCCGTCGTAGCGCCATTGGTCGGTGTGCGCGTACCAGTACGACGCGCCGGGCACCTGCCGCGGCGGGCGGGACCAGTCGGTCGCCATCGCCATCGTCTGAAATCCGGTGAGCGGACGCACCTTTTCCTGGCCGACGTAGTGCGCCCATCCGCCGCCGTTGCGGCCCATCGACCCGGTCAGCATCAGCAGCGCCAGCACGGCGCGGTAGATCGCGTCGCTGTGGAACCAGTGGCAGATGCCGCCGCCCATGATGATCATCGACCGTCCGCCGGATTCCTCTGCGCTGCGGGCGAATTCCTTGGCCACCCGGATCGCCTGCCCGGCCGACACCCCGGTGATGGGTTCCTGCCATGCCGGGGTGTTCGGCTGGCTCGGGTCGTCGTAGCCGGTGGGCCAGTCGCCGGGCAGCCCGGGGCGCGCCACCCCGTACTGGGCGAGCATGAGGTCGAACACCGTGCAGACCAGGTGGTTACCGACCTGGCGCACCGGCACTCCGCGCGCCACCGTGCCGCCCTCGCCGTTGACCGTGTCGAAGCTGGGCAGGTGCACCAGCGCGGTGGCGCCGGTCCCCTCGACGCTGAGCGCCGGCTTCAGCTCGCCGAGGTCCAGGTTCCACTTCCCGACGCCGTCCTCGCCGTACCGGAACCCCAGCGAGCCCTGGGGAACCGCAACGGAATTCGTCGTCTCGTCGAACACCGCCGGCTTGAGCGCGGCGTTGTCGACCGCCTGGCCGATGTCGGCCGCGGTCAGGTTCTTGCCCGGCACCAGCATCTCGCCGCGGCGTTCCAGCTTGATCAGGAACGGCAGGTCGGTGTAGCGGCGCGCGAAGTCGACGAAGAACGGAACCTGCCTGCGCACATAGCATTCCGACAGGATCACGTGACCCATCGCCATGGCCAGGGCCCCGTCGGTGCCGGCGGCGCAGGGCATCCACTCGTCGGCGAACTTGGTGTTGTCGGCGTAGTCGGGGCTGACGGTCACCACCTTGGTGCCGCGATAGCGGGCCTCGGCCATCCAGTGCGCGTCCGGCGTGCGGGTGATCGGGACGTTGGAGCCCCACATCATCAGGTACGCCGCGTCCCACCAGTCCCCCGACTCCGGCACGTCGGTCTGGTCGCCGAACACCTGCGGCGAGGCCACCGGCAGGTCGGCGTACCAGTCGTAGAACGACGTCATCGCGCCGCCGATCAGCTCGACGAACCGCGAACCGGCCGTGTACGAGACCATCGACATCGCCGGGATCGGGGAGAACCCGGCGACCCGGTCCGGGCCGTAGGCCTTGATGGTGTGCACGTGGGCGGCCGCGATCAGCTCGGTGGCTTCGGCCCAGCTGATCCGGACCAGGCCGCCCTTGCCCCGCGCCCGCTGGTAGCGGCGCCGCCGCTCCGGGTCGGCCTGGATGTCGGCCCACGCCAGCACCGGGTCACCCAGCCGCGCCTTCGCCTCGCGGAACATCTCGACCAGCACGCCCCGCGCGTACGGGTAGCGCACCCGGGTGGGCGAGTAGCTGTACCAGGAGAACGATGCACCGCGCGGGCAGCCCCGCGGCTCGTATTCGGGCCGGTCCGGACCCACCGAGGGGTAGTCGGTCTGCTGGGTCTCCCAGGTGATGATCCCGTCCTTGACGTAGATCTTCCAGGAGCAAGAGCCGGTGCAGTTCACCCCGTGCGTGGAGCGCACCACCTTGTCGTGGCTCCACCGGTCGCGGTAGAACACGTCGCCTTCGCGGCCACCCCGGCGGGTGACGGTGCGCAGATCGGCGGAGAACTCGCCCGGGGTGAAAAATCGCCCACTGCGTTCCAGTAGCTCCTCGAGCGGTCCACCGACATGGGGGGTGACGGTCAAGGGATAAGCCTCCTAGTGGATCCACGTTGAACTTCGCCATCCGGTTCGAATGCCATCCGGGCGGCGGGCGTCGCGCTAGCTAAATGCCGTACAGCGCAAAGGATTTCCGGATGTGAAGACGTCCATCGGTACTGGCATGCAAATCGAGGATACGGCTATTTCGGGCTGTTACCTTCCGATTTCACGCGTGTCTGCTGCGATACCGCTGTAGGTTGGCTGAATGCAGCCTGTGGACTTGTTATGAGGCTGCTCACAGCGCCCGGGCCAGATCCGGTAGCCAGCCACGATCGGCCGGCACCCAGTCGACGTCGTCAAGTTCGGCCGCGGTCACCCAGCGCAGCGCCCGATGGTCCCGGGGATGCGGCTCACCGTCGAGCAGCCGCACGCGATACGCCCGCAGCGTCATCGTCTCGTTCAGCGGAATGTCGGCGCCGAGGCGGTCACCCACCGCGATGTCGCCCGCCGCCAGGCCCAGCTCCTCGGCCAGCTCGCGGGCCAGCGCGTCGCGCTCGGATTCGCCGGGGGCAACCTTGCCGCCGGGCAGCTCCCAGCGGCCGGCCAATTCCGGCGGCCGGGCCCGCTGCGCGACCAGGACCCTATCGCCGGAGATGACCGCTGCGGCGACGACGATCTGGGTCGGCATGGCCAGTGACGGTATACCGCCGGGGCGCGGCTCGCCGGGGCGGCCAGCCATCTTCAGAACGGTTTCGCGCACCGAGCGCGCCGCCCAGAATCGAATTCCCTTGGGGCACAACGCCTGTATTACGGTTTGAGCGCCAAAGTGGAATACTCGAATGCGTCGGTCACGACCTCTACCGGGCACTTCCTGAGAATCGGGGTTGGCAATGGTCACCGAACCCGCAACGACGTTCTCCCGCACGTTCAGGGGCTACGACCCGGCCGCGGTCGATGCCTACATCGAGAAGGTGCTCACCAAGCAGAAGTTGCTGATCGACGAGGTCCAGAACCTAAGAGCCCAGCGAAATGAATCCGGCGACGAAGCGGCCGCGCTGCGCATCGAAGTCGCCTGTCTCAACGACGAGGTCGCCATGCTGTCGGACACCTCACCGTCGCCCTACGCGATGCAACACCGGATGGCGAAGATGCTGCGGCGGGCGATCGATGAGGTTTCCCGGATGCAGGCGGAGGCGCGAGCCGAGGCCGACGCCCTGATCGCGGCGGCCGAGGCCGAGGCCCAGGCCGCGCAGCGAGAGCATCGAGAACTGTTGGCCGACATAGCCTTACAGCAAAGTGCGCTAGAAGCGCAGTGCGCGGAAACCAAGAGGAATGTCGACGCCGAACTCGCCGGAAGGCGCGCCGAGGCCCAATCGTCGATCGATCACGCGTGGCAGGAAGCCCAGCAGCAGCGTGAGCAGCTCCTCGCCGAGGCAAGGCAACAAGCTCGTCTCGTCCTCGACCAGGCCCGGCAAGCGGTGACCGAGGCGAATCAGCAGCGCATCATGATCCTGGAGGAACTGATGGGTGTGGCCCGCGACCTGCAAGCGGTTCCGGCCAGCCTTGAGTCCGCCTACCAGGAACTGAAGAACCCCCCGGAGGCGAGCGTCGTGGTGCCCTTGGACCAGAGAAGTCAAGCGCCGGCCGGCCCCGCCGTAGCCTCGTAGGTGAGCACCGTTCCCATCCCAGACGAGAGGACGCCTCCGGCATGGCTGTGTTAACGGATGAGCAAGTAGACGCCGCGCTGCCCGAACTCAACGGATGGGAGCGTGCCGACGGCGCCCTGCGCCGGTCGATCAAGTTCCCGTCGTTTCTGGACGGCATCGACGCCGTGCGCCGGGTGGCCGAGCACGCCGAGAGCAAGGATCATCATCCGGACATTGATATCCGTTGGCGGACAGTGACTTTCGCGCTAGTCACGCATTCCGAGGGCGGCATTACCGAAAACGACGTCAACATGGCGCGCGACATCGACGGGATCGTCGGGGGCTAAGCCGTCGGCTCGGCGCGCCGGCCGGTCGCCGCGATCCAGATCAGCGTCGCCACCGCGGCCACGATGTAGACCAGCCCGGCCCAGGCCAGGTACCACGGCCGGCCGATCTGCCAGATGGTCGGTTGCGCGAAGCTCAGCAACCACGGCACGCCGACGATCGTGAGCGCCAACCAGCCCCAGCCGACGACGCGGGCGCCCGGCCGCTCGCGCGCCGGCCCGTGGATCGCCCAAATCATCAGCGGCACCAGCCACACCCAGTGGTGGGTCCACGAAATCGGCGAGAGCAGCAGCCCGAACAGCTCGACCACCAGCAACTTGCCCAGCCGATCGGTCGGGTCCAGCGCCCGCCAGGCCAGGACGGCCAGCATCGCCGTCACCGCGACGGCCGCCAGCACCAGCGGACCGAAGCCGGCGTCGTGGCCGAGGATGCGCGAGATGCCACCGCGCCAGGATTGGTTGAACGACGTCGCGATCGGCCCCACCCGGTGCGCGTCGCCCAGCAGATCGGTGAAGTAGTAGCGGGCCTGATCGCCGACGACCAGGACCGACACGCCCACGGTGGCCAGGAAGACGACCGCCGAAAACACCGCCGCGCCCCAGCGCCGAACGCCCAGCAGGTAGACGCCGGCGATTGCCGGCGTCAACTTGATCCCGGCCGCCATGCCGACCAGTAACCCCGACAGCCACCAGCGCGTCGTCCAGGCCGCCCACAGCACCGCCAGCATGAGCAGCACGTTGACCTGCCCGTAGTCGAACGTGCTGCGCAGCGGCTCGATCCAGATGGTGACCGCCGTCCACAGCATCGCGACGCGGTGACCCGCCCCCGCCGGCACGCCCACCAGGCGCTGGCTCAGCCGGATCGCGCCGTAGAGCGCGGCGATCGTCGCCACCTGCCACAGGAAGGCCACCAGCGCAAACGGCAGCAGGTGCAGCGGGTAGAACACGACCGCCGCGAAGGGCGGATAGGTGAACGGCAGCGGGAAGTCCGGCGTCTGGTCGGCGTAGACGTAGCTGTACAGGGTGCCGGGATGGTCGAGGGCGGCGGCGCCGCCGAGGTAGACGTGCAGGTCGACGAAGTTCGCGCCGTTCGGCGCCAGGTACGTCCAGGCGAGTCGCGCCGCGACGCTCGCGATCAGCAGCGCCGGGGCCGCCGCCTGCCGCCGGGTGCGGGGTGCCGCCGGGGCGGCCGGGATGGTGTCTATTCGCCCGACTTTAGCCATCGCCCGGTGATCCATGGGCCGCCCGGTCACCGCCGTCACTCGTATCGGTAACGATCGAATAAATGCCACACGTGTCACTTGAGTCACACCAGTATCAACGTAACTTCGGGGCCGAACCCGTCATCGACAACCAGGGAGAGTCATGCCAACCATCTGGACCTATCTGCGAGCGGCCGCCGTCTTGGTCGGTTCGTCCGCCGCCCTTCTGACGGGCGGGATCGCCCACGCCGACCCCGTCCCCGCGCCGCCGGTGCCGAACATTCCGCAGCAACTGATCAGCTCGGCGGCCAACGCGCCCCAAATCCTGCAAAACCTCGCGACCGCCCTCGGCGCCACCCCGCCCGCGGCGCCCGCCTCGCCGGGCATCACGTTCCCGGGGCTGCCCTCGGCGACGTCGCCCGTGTCGCCTTCGGCGGGCGTCCCGTCCATTCCGGGGCTCACCCCGCCCGCCGCGGCGACGGCTCCGGCGGCGACGCCGACCATCCCGGGCCTCGGCTCGCTCCCGGGCCTGGCCCAGACCACCCCGGCGGCGCCGGCTGCTCCGGCGGCCCCGTCGATTCCGGGCCTGCCCGCCATCCCGGGCCTGTCGTCGCCGGCGGCTCCCGCCGCCCCGGCGACGCCGCAGATCCCGCAGGCGAAGGTGGACATGCCGGCCCTGCCGTCGGGCCTGCCGCTCAGCGTGCCCGCGCAGCTGACGATCCCGCAGGATCTGCAGGCGCTGGCCGGGGGCCAGGCTCCGGCGGCTCCCGCCGCGCCGGCCGCACCGGCCGCGCCGGCTCTGCCGTCGCTGACCAACCCGATGGCGCCGCTGCTCGCGGCCATTCCCTGAGCCGCTCGATACCCAACTGAACCGCCACTAGCCAGGACCGGAGGACATCGTGGCAACCACTAGGAATCTGTCCAAGGGTTTGGCCGCAGTTGTCGTGGCGTCGGCTGCCGCGTTCGGGTTATGCCCGAGCGCGGCGGCCGACCCGGCGGCGCCGCAGCCGACACCGCAGCCGAACTCAACCCAGCAGCTTCCGGGCCTGCCCGCCCTGTCGGAGCTGAGCCCGATCATCCAGCAGGCGGCGAGCAATCCGGGGCAGGCGACGCAGCTGCTGATGGCCGCCGCCCAAGCGTTCACCCACAATCCGACGGCGCCCGCCGAATCGAAAAACGTTGCGGCGTCTGTGAATAAGTTCGTGGCCGAGCCGGGGTCGCCGGGCGCCGCACCTGCCGAGACCGCGCCGGCGCAGCACGTGCCGCCGCTGGGCATCGAGCCCGGGCTGCAGTCGCACCTGCCGCCGGGGATCGATCCGGCGCGCGCGGCGGGCCCCGGGCCCGTTGCCGCACCGCCGGCCGCCCCCTCCGCGGCCCCCTCCGCGCCGATGCCGCCCGCGGCGACGCCGGGGACCGAGCCCGTCGCGGCCACCGCGCCGGCGCCGCCGGCACCCGCCGCCGCCCCGGCCCCCGCACCGGCTCCCGCGCCGGACGCGGCCCCCGCTCCCGCACCGGCTCCCGCACCGGGCCTGGGGCCTGACGCCCCGCCCACGCAGGACTTCATGTATCCATCGATCGGCACGAATTGCCTTGCGGACGGCAGCAGTTCGATCGCGACCGCGCTGTCGGTGGCGGGGCCGGCCAAGATCCCGACGCCGGGACCCGGGCCGGGCCAGACCGCCTACGTGTTCACCGCGGTCGGCACGCCGGGACCCGCCGAGGTGCAGAAGCTGCCGTTGAACGTCACCTGGGTCAACCTCACCACGGGCAAGTCCGGGACGGTCGCGCTCAAGCCGCGCACCGACATCAATGGCGATGGCCCGACGACGCTGACGGCGATCGTCGACACCGGCTCGGGCAGCATCATGTCGACGATCTTCGGGCAGGTCACCACCAAGGAAAAGCAGTGCCAGTTCATGCCCACGATCGGCTCGACGGTGGTGCCGTAGTTCTAAGCGTTCCAGCCGGGCGAGCGGCCGAGGTGGCCGAGGATGCGGTCGAGGTCAGCCGCGCCGTCGGGCGCGGTGACGGCCGGGCCGAACGGGGCGCCGTCCGTCGCGCGGTACTCCCCATCCGGAATCACGAACACCAGCGGTAGCACGGCGGCCACCACGTCGTCCGGAAGCGCAAAGGGGGCGCCGATGCTCCGCGCGACGTCCCAGCCGTGCACCACGTAGTCCACGAAGTGGAAGCCGATCGCGATCGCGCCGGGGAAGGCCGCCCCCGGCCCGAAATCAGGCAACGAGAAACTCGCGTCGAGTACGCCGTCGGCGGCGAACGCATCGAGGACGTCGGCGGCGGCCGCGGCGTAGGTGCCGCCGGGATCGGCCGCGACCGCCTCGACCACGCAATCCGCCTCCCAAACCGTCGCGCTGTCGCCGTGGCCGCGGGCGGCCGCGGCGAACCCCCGATGCTGCGCGGTCATGTGGGCGAGCAGGTCCAACAGGTCCCAGCCCGCGCAGGGCGTCGGCCGGGACAGGTCGTCGCGCGTGACGCCCGCGACGACGTCGACGGAAGCCTGTACGGCGGCGCGGTGGAACGGTCGGACATCGGAAATAGTATGCATTCGTAGATCGTATGCGTACGCATATTATCTGTCAACGCTACGCTTCCAGCATGGCGAGGACGAGGCGTCCCGATCTCGCGGCGATGATGGCCCCGCTGGTCCGCGAGATGATGGCGGCCGAGGTCCCGGTGCTGGAAGCACACGGGTTGTCGATGTGGGGCTACATCGTGCTGAGCGCGCTCGATCGCTCGCCGGTGCGCAGCCAGGCCGCGCTCGCCGAGGCGATCGGCGCCGACAAGACGCGCATCATCCCCACGCTCGACGACTTGCAGGACCGGGGCTATATCGAGCGCCGGCCCGACCCGGACGACCGCCGCGTACGACTGCTTGAACTCAGCGAGGCGGGTCGGGCCGCGAAAGATGCCGCGCAGGAAGACATTCAGCGCGGCGAAGAGCGCTGGCTCGGGAGGCTCTCCGCCGAAGACCGTCGCCTGTTCCTGCGCGTCCTGCAGCAGCTGTCGGCGACAGACGGCGGCTAGCTAATACGCCATGAACAGGATGGCGTCCCGGTCGTACTCGAGGCCCGGGTGGGCGCTGGCGAGGTGAGCCTGGGTGAGCTCGACCAGCTCGTCCTCGTCCTTGCCCGTGATGGCTTCGCCGCACGGACACGTGATGTGTGTCTTCACGTTGCCGCCTTTCCCTTCGCTGCTGCCTTCATCTGCTTCTTATACGACCGCACCTGTCCAAGGGAATGGGCGTCGACGATGTCGGCGACGGACAGGTGCGTGCCCGCCTTGCCGAAATCGCCGGCCGCCTCGCGCCAGCCCGTCGGCGTCACGCCGTACTGCTTACCGAGCAACGCCAGGAAGATCTTCGCCTTCTGCTCGCCGAAACCGGGCAGCCCCTTGAGCCGGCGCAGCAACTCCTTGCCGTCGGGCTGACCGGACTTCCACAGCCCGGCGGCGTCGCCGTCGTAATCATCCACGATGATCTGCGCCAGGGCCTGAATGCGCTTGGCCATCGATCCCGGGAAGCGGTGCACCGCAGGCCTTTCCGCGCACAGCGCGGCGAACTTGTCCGGGTCGTAGGCGGCGATCCCGCCGGCGTCCAGGCCGCCCATCCGGTCCGCGATCTTCTTCGGTCCCGCGAACGCCGTCTCGAACGGCACCTGCTGGTCCAACAGCATGCCGATCAGCAACGCGAACGGGTCATCTTCCAGCAGCGCATCGGCCTCGGGCTGCTGCGCCAGGCAGAGCTTCGACATACGCCGACTCTAGCGCCCTGACCACCGGGCTATCGTGGCGTGGTGGTGGATGAGGCCAAATTGGAACTGATGCTGGCCCGGGACGAACTGCATCAACTCGTCAATGCCTACTGCCGCGCCGTCGACCGCGCCGATTATGAAGCGCTGCGCGACCTCTACCACCCCGACGCGACCGATTCGCACGGCTCGTTCTCGACCGGCGGCGTCGAGCAGTTCATCGCCCAGCTGCGCGCGGCGGAGCCCTACGTGCGTGTCTCCCAACACAACGTCACCACAACGAATTTCGTGATCGACGGCGACGCGGGCCGCGGTGAGATCTACTGCCTGGTGTTTCACACCTTCGCCGGTCCCGAACACGACATCGACGTCGTCATCGGGGGCCGGTATCTGGATCGGTACCTCAAACACGACGGCCGCTGGAAGTTCAGCCAACGCACGATCGTGGCGGACTGGGCCTACCAGAAGGACCCGTCGGCACTGGACTTCGGACACCCCAGCACCCGCGGCAGCCTGCGCGGCCAACCCGGCCAGGCCGACCCGTCGATCGGCCTGTTCACACCCGACTGAACCGGTGGCATCCTTCTCGGCATGAGCGTGCGGGACGAGTCCACCGCCGGACGGCAGTTCGTGGCCAAGCTCCCTTTCCCGATGTCCAAAGCGATGTCGAAAATGATCACCGACGAGGCGCGCCCCAACTGGATTTACTTCATCGTCATGGGGGTCGGGCTGGCGGCGGTCTACGGGGGCATCTACCTGGCGGAGCACGCCCCGGCGGGATGGGAGCACACGCCCACCGCCGCAGTGGTCGGCGTCGTCCTCGTCGTGATCGCGCTGATCTATGTCGGTTGGCGCGCCACCGGGGAGGTCCGCATCTCCATCACGGGCGACGAGGTCACCGTCCAGAAGCGGCACGGCGGTGTCTTCTCGTTCAGTGATGCGACGCTTGGCCTCTGGGCGTACGGCAGCGCGACCAAGGTGATGGGTAGCGCGCTACATCTGCGGTCCGGTGGTCACCATTTTGTTCTCGGTGGACGGGATCATCGTGTGGCCGCCGGAACGCGGCTCGACGAGCCGCCCCAGGGCTACGTCGACGCCTGGTTGTGGCCGTCGGATTTCGACGAGCTGCTCGCCATCGTCGGCCGCCGAAGTCGCTTGGCTGCGCACCAACCCGGGCCGACGGAACTCACTCGCTGTCTGCTGTTTCCCAACATGGAGTTGACGCATCAGATGTCGACGTGGTCCGTCGTGGGCAAACAACGACTCTTCGCGTCGGCCTCGCAACCACTGGTGGCCCTGGAGCTGGACGCGGATTCCATCCGCGTGCTCGACGCGAGCAACGGGGCGGTCATCGCGACGGCTCGGTGTGCGCAGGTGACCGCGACACCGGAAACCTACAAATGCCGACGGTGGCGAAACGGCCCGTCCTACAAGCAACCCAAGCCGTCGCCCGTTCTCGTGCTGTGCGTTCCCGGCGTGGAGCCCATGCCGATCGGATGCCAGGAGTATCGCGGCGTGCTGGACTTCTCATCGCGGTTCGCATGGCGCGGCACGGTCCCGGACCGGGTGAACCGGCCGGCCGATTATTCGGTCGCGGCGGGCGATTGGCTGCTGCTCGTCGATCGATTCGGCCTGACCCCGCAGCTGGTGGACAGGGCGCAGCTGAATTAGCCGCTCTTGCGGCGGAATTCGCGGCGGCTCTCCACCGGGCCGTGCGCGCGCGGGTGCTTGTCGCCGCCGTCTTTGTGCTCCGAAGCGCCCGACGACTTCGCCTTCTTGCGATCGAGGGCTTCACGGAACTTGCGCTTCGTGTCGTCCTCTTCTTGCGGGTTCGATTCGGCCATACCGGCAGCCTAGCCTGGACGGCCGCGGCTGGCTTGTGGTTTTTACCGCTTGCCCGGCGGCATGCCGTAGACGTGCGAAATCCGCAGCGTCATCAGGACCCGCCGGTCGGTGACCATCGCCTCCCGGTACTCGTCCCAGTCCGGATGCTCGCCGGCGATGTTGCGATACAAGGCAATCAGACCCTCGACGGTGTCGTCGTCGGGCGCGGCGGCGGGGGGCGTCAGTTCCGCCGTCCCCTCGGCGACGGCATACGACCATCCGTCGTCGGCGTCGACCAGGATCGAGGCCCGCGGGTCGCGGCGCAGGTTGCGGGTCTTGGCCCGCGGCTCGGTGATCGACACGCGCACCACCAGCTCGCGCGGGTCGAAGTGATAGCTCACGTTCGACAGTTGGGGCCGCCCGTCGCGCTTGATGGTGGCCAGCACCCCGAGGGAGTTCCCGCTGATCACGGCCAACAGCTTGTCGTCGAAGACTTGGCGTCCCATGGGAGAAAGCCTACGTCGTGGTGAAATCGGGACATGACCAAATACGCGGCGTTCCTGCGTGGCGTCAATGTCGGCGGCGTCAACCTCAAAATGGCCGAGGTCGCCGGCGCGTTGACCGAGGCGGGGTTCGCCAACGTCCGCACGATCTTGGCCAGCGGCAACGTGCTGCTCGAGTCCTCCGCCGGGGCGGCCACTGTGCGCAAGAAGGCCGAGGCCACGCTGCGCGAGAGGTTCGGCTATGACGCGTGGGTGCTGGTGTACGACATCGACACGGTGCGCGCCGTCGTCGAGGCCTACCCGTTCGAGCGCGAGGTCGAGGGGTACCAGTCCTACGTCACCTTCGTCGCCGACAAGGCGGTGCTCGACGAACTCGCCAAGTTGGGCGAGGGCGCCGACGAGAAGATCAGCCGCGGGGACGGCGTCATCTACTGGCAGGTTCCCAAGGGCGCCACGCTGGACAGCACGATCGGCAAGACGATGGGCAAGCCGCGCTACAAATCCTCGACGACGACCCGCAACCTGCGCACGCTGGACAAGGTTTTGCGCTGATTGCCTTGCGCGCCAACGTCACTCGTCGGGGACGTTGGTCAAATAGCGCATCGCGTCGGACTTGGTCAGCCCCAGCGCCTTGGCCACCTCGACGTATTCCTTGGCGGCCGCCGCCATCGCGGCGTCGGTCGGATCGAAGCGGGAGATGAAAGTGCCGAAGCGCCCGCGGGTTTCGACGATCGCCGCCGACTCCAGCTCGCGGTAGGCCCGCGCCACGGTGTTTGCCGCGACCCCCAGCTGGCCCGCCAGGTCACGCACCGTCGGGAGCCGGGAACCGGGCGGCAACGCACCCGCCCGCACCCCGTCGATGACCTGGGTTCTGAGCTGGTCGAACAGCGGTTTGCCCGCCTTCACGTCGACCTTCAGCCAATCCCGCAGCTCCACTTCTTCAGTATGTCCCAAGCACGACTATCTTTGTGGGATGCGAGTAACTGTGCTCAGCGGCGCGGGGATTTCCGCGGAGAGCGGCGTGCCCACATTCCGGGACGACAAGAACGGATTGTGGGCCCGCTTCGATCCCTACGAGCTGTCGAGCACGCAAGGGTGGCGCAAGAACCCCGAACGGGTCTGGGGCTGGTATCTGTGGCGCCACTACCTCGTCGCCGACGTCGAACCCAACGCCGGGCACCTCGCCATCGCCGCGTGGCAGGACCACGCGGATGTCACCGTCGTCACCCAGAACGTCGACGACCTGCACGAGCGCGCCGGCAGCTCCCCGGTGCACCACTTGCACGGCAGCCTGTTCGAATTCCGTTGCGACCGTTGCGATATGGACTACACCGGCCCGCTGCCCCGGATGGCCGAGCCGGCTGTGGAGGTCGAACCCCCGGTGTGCCACTGCGGCGGCCTGATCCGGCCGGACATCGTGTGGTTCGGTGAGCCGCTGCCCGACGAGCCGTGGCAGCACGCGGTGGATGCGACCGAGGCCGCCGACGTGATGGTCGTGGTGGGGACCTCGGCGATCGTCTACCCGGCGGCCGGGCTGCCGGACCTGGCGCTGTCCCGCGGCGCCGTCGTCGTGGAGGTCAACCCCGAGCCGACGCCGCTCACCCGCAGCGCCACGATCAGCATTCGCGAGAGCGCGAGCCAGGCGTTGCCGGAGCTGCTGCAGCGGCTCCCGGCGCTGCTTAATTCTGCTTAGCCCTCGAGACTGCGCACAGATCGCGATTTACCCCCGAAATCGCGCGCTGAGCGCAGTCTCGGCGAAAAGAACTAGGGCCGCCGGGCGCGGCCCAGCGCCAGCTCCGACACCGGTAACGGCGCCCATATCGGCAGCGTCCACTCCCGTCGCGACGTGTCCACCTCGAACCCGGCGTCGACGATCGCGCGTTCGGTGTCGCGATGGGTGTGGCAGTTGCCGAACAGCCTGGGCCACAGCGTCGCGTCGGCTAGCCGTTGCAGCCGGCCCCGCCCGCCGGCGCTGGCCACATGCTCGAGGAATCGCAGCTCGCCGCCCGGCCGCAGCAGCGAGTACATCCGGCTCAGCACGCCCGGAACGTCGCGCACCGAGCACAACACCAGCGAGCACACGACGGCATCGAAGAGTTCGCCGTCGCTGAACGCCTCGGCGGTCTCCCCGATCACCACGACCGGCACCGGCGCCGCCTCGGCCGCGACGCGGGCGTGGGCTCTCAGCCGGGGCTCGGGCTCGACGGCGATCACCTGCTCGACCGTCGGCGGATAGTTGGCGAAGTTCGTCCCGACGCCCGCGCCGATTTCCAGCACCCGGCCCGACAGCCCGGCCACGTTCTCGCGGCGCAGCGCCCGAACCGCCTCGGTCTCGTGGGCGGCGACGACGGGCCAAACACGCGCGAAGAACGGGTTGTCGATCGTGCGCTCGGCTGCCTGCGTCATTTCCGCGACTCCTCCGGCGGCCGATGCGCCGCCACCCATGCCGCCAACATCTGGGGTGTGGCGTCTCGGCCGCAGTATCCCATTACCAATTGCCCACAGAACACGGAGGACAGCACTCGGTCGGCAAACGCCTCGGCGTCGCCGAACGGCAGGTGCGGCTTGGCGATCAACATGGCCGCGACGCCGTGCAGCGCGCTCCACAATTCCAGCGCGACGGTTGTCGGGTCGACCGGGCGGTAGGTGCCGTCGTCCATCAGCCGCTGCACGGTGGCGCGGATGTGCTTGAACGCGGAGTTGCTCAGCGTGGTGTCGACGCTGCTCCCGGAGCGCCACTCACCCATCGTGGCGATGCGGTACAGCCCCGGGGTCTGGACCGCGAGCCGGACGTAGGCCAGCCCCTGCGCGCGCAAGGCCTCCACCGGGGAGGAGTGCGCGGCGGCCAGGCGCCGCATTTCGGGATCCAGCTTTTCGAAATACCGCGCGCACACCGCGTCCAGCAGGGCGTCCTTGTCGGCGAAATGCAGATAGATCGACGGCGGCGTGACGCCGACGCGTTGTGCCACCGAACGGATCGACACCGACCGCGCGTGCCCGGTTTCCAGCAGCAGCTCGGTGGTCGCGTCCAGGATCTCGTCGTGCAGGCGCTCGCCCGAGCCCCGAGGGGCCCGAGCGCGACGCAGACCGTCGGCCGATACGTCAACCAATGCGGGTCACCGATTCGTGGACCGGGTGCCCGTTGTGTTGCACCGGCTCCCCGGTCGGCTCGGGGTGGAGCGCTATCTCGGAGGGCGCCTCGCTGATGCCGAACCGCTCGTGCACCCACACCAAAGGCTTTGGCGCCCACCAGTTCCAGCGGCCCATCACGTGCATGAAGGCCGGGACCAGAACCATCCGCACCAGGGTGGCGTCCGCGAACACGGCGAGCACCAGGCCGAGGCCGAACATCCGCATGAAGGACACGTGCGCGGCGATCAGCGCGGCGAACGACATCGACATCACCAACGCGGCCGCGGTGATCACCCGTCCGGTGCGCGCGACGCCGTGCGCCACCGCTTCGTCGTTGGCGGCGTGCGCGTCTTTTCCGGTCGGGTTCGCCGGTCGGTATTCCAGCCAGTACTCCCGGATGCGGGAGATCAGGAACACCTCGTAGTCCATCGACAGCCCAAAGGCTATGCAGAACAACAACACTGGCATGTTCGCCACCAGCGTCCCGCTGGGCGTGGTGCCGAGCGCGCCGAGATGGCCGTCCTGGAAAATCCACACCAGCGCCCCGAACGCCGCGCTCAGCGACAGCACGTTGCACACCAACGCCTTCAGCGGCAGCACCACGCTGCCGGTGAGCAAAAACAGCAACACGAACGTGACGGCGGCCATCAGCCCCAGCACCAGCGGAAGGCGGTCGGTCACCGCGTCGACGCTGTCCCGGTTGATCTGCGCGACGCCGCCCATTTCGACGGATCGGCCGCCGGGCCCCGGCACCCCGTGCAGCCGCTTGAGCTGCGTGTCATTGGCCTGGGTGAACAGCGGCGCGGTGCTGTTGGCGGTCAAGAACGCGCTGCCGTCGACCAACCCCGTGGCAGCGGCGGGAGGGCCCACCGGGTTTCCGTTCACGAAGGTCCCGCCCGGCGCCGAGACGCCCGAGACGTCGGGAACCCGCGACAGGGCGGCGGCGTATTTGTCCAGATCCCCCGGGTTCAGTCCGCGGACGTCACGGACGACGACGGGCACCGCGGTGGCGGAGTCGTGCGCAAACCCGGTGCGCAACTCGTCGCCGACCTGATGCGACGACGCCGAGCGCGGCAGCACCCGGTCGTCGGGGAAGCCCCACTTGACCGAGAAGAACGGCAGCCCCAGCAACAGCAGCAGCGCCATGACGGCCAGGCCGATCGGCGCCCAGCGCCGCATCACGAACTTGCTCGACCGGTACCAGAACCACTGCTCGACCGGCCTGTGCAGGGGGTCCGGGCGGCGCAGGGCGTGGCGGATCAGCCGGCGCACGTCCAGCGAGTCCAGCCGGTCCCCCAGCAGCACGATCGCCGCCGGGGTCACCACGATGGACGCGGTGGCGACGAAGGCCACGGTGGCCACACCGGCATAGGCGAAGGACTTCAGGAAGTACATGGGGAACGCCACCGTCGCCGACATCGACAACGCGACGGTGACGGCGGAGAACAGCACGGTGCGACCGGACGTGGCCATGGTCCGGATCAGCGCCTCGTTCCGGTCGCTGCCCTCGGCCAGCTCGTCGCGGTATCGGCTGACGATCAGCAAGGTGTAGTCGATCGCCAGCGCCAGGCCCAGGGCGGTGCTGAGGTTGAGCGCGAAGATCGACACCTCGGTGGTGAACGTGATCAGCCGCAGCACCGTCATCGAACCGACGACGGCCAGCGCGCCGAGGGCCATCGGCAGCGCCGCCGCCAGCAGCCCACCGAACACCCAGATCAGCACCAGGAAGCTCAGCGGGAGCGCGATCATCTCCATGACCACCAGGTCTTCCTGGTTCTGCTTGTTGATCTGCGCGTACTGCATCGCCGGGCCGCCGGCGCGGACGGCGACACCGTCGCGGTCGTGCACGAATTGGTCCGCGAGGGTCTGGGCGTTGCTCTGCGCGTAGTTCTCGCCGCCCTTGAGGTTGATGACGATCATCCCGGACTTGCCGTCCTTGCTGATCAGGTCGGCGGCGGCCTGCGGCGGTGCGGTCCAGGCTGAGGTCACGTTGTAGACCAACGACGACCCTTGCAGGTCGCGGACGAGGTCGGTGCCCACCTTGCGCGCCTGGTCGCTCTGGGCGCCCGCCGGCGAGGTCACCATGACCAGCATCTGCTGTCCGCTCTGCCCGAACTTGTCGGTGAGGATCTGGATGGCGTGCGCCGATTCGGAGTTGGGGTCTTGGAAGCCCCCGGGTGACAGGCTCTTGGCGACGGGAATGCCGAAGACGGCCGCCCCGATGAAGACCAGGATCGCGATCGCAATTATCCGTCGTGGCGCAGCAATAGCCAGTCGAGCGATCGCTTGAAGCATGTCCCCGGTCCTCCCGCCGCCGTGCCGGTCATTCCGGGCCGCCACTGACTGGGCGGTAACTTATCCGCGATAACCGACAGGTGTCAAACAACACTATCCATAAACACGGCTCCCCGCGGTCGGATGGTTCAAACGGGCCGAAACCGTTCGTTTTCGGTGCGGCGGCTATGAGTTCGGCCCGGTGAACGGCCGGGATCCGCGCGGGTCAGGGCGGCAATCCCGTCCCGGCGGCCACTGGCCTACCCGCCGGAAACCTACCCGTCGGTAAATTGCCATCATTTTCCGAATCGTGACTCATCGATTCCTTAGAGGCGGCCCATACGCTCATAGACATGTGGATCGACGACTCGAGTGCCGACGTCATCAAGGCTGACTTCGAGGCTCTCTACCACGGCGACGTGCTGGTGGAAGGTGAGACCTCCGAGCAGTTCGAAGACCAGCACACGCTGCCTACGGCAAGCTGACCGCCATGAGCGTGCTAGCACGGCTGCTGATGGCCGAACCCGCCATCACCCGATGGTTCCGTCGATAGCGACTGATCTTGCTTAAGGCGAAAACCCCCCGCGCATCGCGGGGGGTTTTCGTTTCAGCGGCTTAGCGGGGGGCCATCCGGATGGCGCCGTCCAGGCGGATGACTTCCCCGTTGAGCATCGGGTTCTCGACGATGTGCACGGCCAGCGCGCCGTACTCATCGGGGTCACCGAGCCGGGCCGGGTGCGGCACCTGCTTGCCCAGCGACTTCTGCGCCTCCTCGGGCAGCGAACCCAGCAGCGGGGTCTTGAACAGCCCCGGCGCGATAGTCACCACCCGGATCAGCTCGCGCGACAGGTCGCGGGCGATCGGCAGCGTCATGCCGACCACGCCGCCCTTGGACGCCGAGTAGGCGGCCTGGCCGATCTGGCCCTCGAACGCCGCGACGGAGGCGGTGTTGATGATGACGCCGCGCTCCTCACCGAGCGGCTCCGTCTTCGCTATGCGCTCGGCGGCCAGGCGCAGCACGTTGAACGTGCCGATCAGGTTGACCTCGACCACCTTCTTGAAGCCGTTCAGCGGGAAGGGACCGTCCTTGGACAGCGTCTTGATGGCGTTGCCGATGCCGGCACAGTTGACGTCGATGCGCAGCGGGCCAAGCGATTCGGCCACGTCGAGCGCCTTGCTGACGGCGGCCTCGTCGGTGACGTCGGCCTCGACGAAGCGGGCGCGCTCCCCCAGCTCGCGGACCGCCTCCTCGCCCCGCAGGTCCAGCACCACCACCTGCGCGCCGGCGTCGAGGAGCCGCTTCGTGGTGGCCAGGCCCAGGCCCGACGCTCCCCCGGTGACGACGGCTACGGCGTCCTTGATCTCCATGCGGGTCCTTTTCCTCTCGTCCAGCCAACCAGTTGGTTGGCGACTATACCCAGTCCCCGAGGACCGATTGGAAGTCGGGCGTCGGCTCCGCCGGGCGGGGAACCTCCGGTGCGGTGCGGGAGAACCGCGGCGCCGGCAACGGCTGCAGGCCGCCGTTCACCTCGTAGAAGGTGTTGCGCTCGGTGATGTGCGGCTCGGTCTGCACCTCCCCGAACGCCAGCACCGGCGTCACGCAGGCGTCCGAGTCGGCGAACACCTTGGCCCAGTGGTCGCGGTCGCGGCTGGCGAACGTCTCGGTCAGCACCGCCCGCAGCTCGGGCCAGCGGGCGGCGTCGTTCTGCGGCGGCAGGTTGGCGGCGTCCAGGCCCAGCCCGGCCAGCATCGCCGCGTAGAACTGGGGCTCGATGGCGCCGACGGCGACGTAGCGCCCGTCGGCGCACTCGTAGGTGTCGTAGTAGGGCGCGCCGCCGTCGAGCATGTTGGTGCCGCGCACGTCGGTCCACATGCCGGACGACCGCATCTGCCACATCATCTGGATCAGCACGCTGGATCCGTCGACCATGGCGGCGTCGACGACCTGGCCCTTGCCGGAGGTCTGCCGCTCCCACAGCGCGGACAGGATGCCGACCAGCAGGAACATCGAGCCGCCGCCGAAGTCGCCGACCAGGTTCAGCGGCGGCACCGGCCGCTCGTTGGCCCGCCCGATGGCGTGCAGGATCCCGTTCAGCGAGATGTAGTTGATGTCGTGACCCGCCTGCTGGCTGCGCGGGCCGGTCTGGCCCCAGCCGGTCATGCGGGCGTAGACCAGACGCTCGTTGACCTTCGCGCAGTCCTCGGGGCCCAGGCCGAGCCGCTCGGTGACCCCGGGCCGGTAGCCCTCGATCAACACGTCGGCCTTGGCGACGAGCTGGAGCACCAGGTCGCGTCCCTCGTCGGACTTGAGGTCGGCGGTCACCACGCGCCGATTGCGGCTCATGGAATCCTTCACGACCCCGCCCGGCGCCCCCGAGGGCCGGTCGACGCGGACGACGTCCGCGCCGAGGTCCCCGAGGATCATCGCGGCGTGCGGGCCGGGCCCGATGCCGGACAACTCGACAACACGCAATCCCTGCAGCGGTCCCGCCATTGGTGCACCCGACCTTTCGTCCGCTCTGACGTCCATCGCATCTTCGCAGCCGCGCCCTGCGGCCGCGCACCCCGGTCACATATGGTGAGCCCCATGGGAGATTCTGGGATCGCCACGCTCGCACCCGTCGCGGGCCTCGACGTCACGCTGACCGACGGCGTGCTGTCGGTGACCATCAACCGCCCCGACAGCCTTAATTCCCTGACGATCCCGGTCATCACCGGCATCGCCGACGCGATGGAACGGGCGGCCACCGACCCAGACGTCAGGGTGGTGCGCCTGGGCGGGGCCGGCCGCGGCTTCTGCTCCGGGGCGGGCATCAGCGCCGACGACATGTCCGGCAGCGGCGGCGTCCCGCCGGACGAGATCGTCCTGGAGATCAACCGGCTGGTGCGGGCCATCGCCGCGGTGCCGCACCCGGTGGTCGCCGTCGTCCAGGGCCCGGCGGCCGGCGTGGGCGTGTCCCTCGCGCTGGCGTGTGACGTCGTATTGGCTTCCGACAAAGCGTTTTTCATGCTCGCCTTCACCAAGATCGGGTTGATGCCCGACGGTGGCGCGTCGGCGTTGGTCGCCGCCGCGATCGGCCGGATCCGGGCGATGCAGATGGCGTTGCTGCCCGAACGGTTGCCGGCCACCGAGGCCCTGTCCTGGGGACTGGTCACCGCCGTCTATCCCGCCGATGACTTCGAGGCCGAGGCGGACAAGGTGATCGAGAGGCTGTTGGCGGGCCCGGCCGTGGCGTTCGCCAAGACCAAGCAGGCGATCAACGCGGCCACCCTCACCGAGCTGGACGCCGCCCTGGACCGTGAATACGAGGGACAGTCCCGGCTGCTGGTGTCGCACGACTTCAAGGAGGGCACAACGGCTTTCCAGGAACGCCGCGCCCCCAACTTCACCGACGACTGACACGCTTACTCCGGCCAGAACCGGCAATCCTTCCTCGCGTCGGTTTCGAATAAAATCGCGAGGAACGGAGAATCGATGGTGCGCTGCCTGGTCACCGGGGCGACCGGCTACATCGGTGCCCGGCTGGTGCCCCGACTGCTCGACGAGGGCCACGAGGTTCGCGCCTTGGCGCGCGACCCGGGCAAGCTGGCCGACGTGCCGTGGCGGGGGCGGGTGGACGTGGCGCGCGGCGACCTCGGCGACGTCGAGTCGCTGACCGCGGCGTTCGACGGGATCGACGTCGTCTACTACCTGGTCCACTCGATGGGCGCCGCCAAGGACTTCGCCGCCGAGGAAGACCGCGCCGTGCGCAACGTCGTGACCGCCGCACGCCGCACCGGGGCGCGGCGGGTGGTGTACCTGGGCGGCCTGCATCCCGAGGGCACCAAGCTGTCCGAGCACCTCGAATCGCGCACGGCCGTCGGCGACGCCCTCATCGACTCCGGCATCGAGACGGTGGTGCTGCAGGCCGGGGTGGTTGTAGGGTCGGGTTCCGCGTCGTTCGAGCTGATCCGCCACCTCACCGACCGGTTGCCGGTGATGACCACGCCGAAGTGGGTGCACAACAAGATTCAGCCGATCGCGGTGCGCGACGTGCTCCATTACCTCGCCGCCGCGGCGACGGCGCCGGTGCCGAAGTCGCGGACGTGGGACATCGGCGGGCCCGACGTCCTGGAGTACGGCGACATGATGCGCGGCTACGCCGAGGTCGCGGGCCTGGGGAAGCGGCGTCTGATCGTGCTGCCGTTTCTGACACCGACCATCGCCAGCCTCTGGATCGGGGCCGTCACCCCCATCCCGCCCGGCCTGGCGCGACCGCTGATCGAATCCCTGGAATGCGATGCGGTGATGCGCAATTCGGACATCGATTCCATCATCGCGCCGCCGGCGGGCGGCCTCACGGGCTACCGCCGCGCCGTCGAACTCGCGCTCGACCGCGGAACGCGCGGCCTGACCGAGGCCACCTGGGCCTCCCTGGAATCGGACCCTGCGGAGCCGCTGCCCAGCGACCCGGCGTGGGCCGGCGAGATCATCCACTCCGACGTGCGGACCGCCGAGACCGCCGCCGAACCCGGCGACGTGTGGCGGGCGGCCGAGGCCGGGATCGCCCGCCGCCACCCCTTCCGGGGCTGGGTCGTCGAGGAGCGCAAACCCGGCAGCGCGCTGCGACTGAGCTCGGGGCAGAGCTCGGTGGGCCAGGGGTGGCTGGAGATAGGCATCGCGCCCCGCGACGGCGGGGGCAGCCACTACACGCAGCGGGCGACCTTTGTGCCGTGCGGCCTGCCTGGACGGCTTTACTGGGTCGCGTTGCGGCCCTTGCGAATCGCCGCGCTGCGGGCCTTGGCGCGCGACGCCGCGGGAGACGTCAGACGCCGAACAACGGGGGCAGTGCGAGCACCATGATCAGGCCCCACACGAAATGCGTCAGCACCGGTGCCAGCACCCCGCCGCTGGCCCGGCGTTCCAGCGCGCACACGGTTCCCAGGATGACCGCGGCGAAACCCAGCATGGGGTTGCCGCTGGCCAGCGTGGCGCATGTATACAAGACGGTCGAGATCAGCACCGGGTGGTATCGCCCGAGCGCCGTGTAGAGGGCGCCGCGGAAGAAGACCTCCTCGGCGACGCCGTTGATGAGCGTGATCGCGACGATCACCGGATACCAACCATGGTGGGCGTACAGCAGCACCCGGGTTATCAGCTCCGCTACGGGGGTTATCTCCCGGGCGATCAGTCCGCCCACGATGAAGATGCCGCCGAGGAGCAGCCCGACGATCGTGCCCGTGATGACGGGCCGTTGGTTGCGCCCGCGCCAGCAGATGCCCCCCAGATGCAAAGGGCCCGAAAGGAATCCACCGACGAGCCACACCGCCGCCAGCACCAGTGTCAGCCAATAGAAGCTCGAGTCGCCCGGGTGGCGGCGCAAGGAGAACCCGAGCACCGCCGCCCCCACCGCGAGCGTGATGGCGACGACGACGCGCCGGCGTCGCACCATGCCGGGCGGTTCGTTGTGGGGCACAGCGACATTAGTGATGGCACGGCGCAATTCCGAGGTGACGCTGGCGCGATACGGGGTGGTCGACTGGGTCATGCCGGACGTACTTTCGCGTTGAGGGCGAGCACGATGTCGAGGCCGGTGCGCACCGCGCCGGCCAGCGGTCCGGGGACATTGTTGACCAGCCGCAGCGTCGGCCGCGCGACGCGCGGGGTGATCGCGCGGGCCAGGCGGCGGATGCGCAGGGCGTCGCCGCCGGCCCACGCGGGATCGCTGTCGGCCAGTTGGTGGGGATCGGACAAGGCGTTGACGGGCCTGGGGCGGCGGCCGGACCGGTCCGCCAGGGCCAGGGTGATCGCGTCCTCGATGCCGAGCAGTCCCCCCGGCGGGTCGGGCACCCGATCGCGCAGGCCGCTGACGGACGCGACCATCAGATGGTCCAGCGACTCGACCAAATCGGCGGCCAGTCCCGGGGGCACCGGCAGCGCCACCCCGGTGACCAGCGATGCCAGGCCGGTGTCGACCCGGCCGACCGGTACGGCGGCATGCCACCTGCCGGAAATCCGCGCATACGTCTTGAGCAGCTCGCGGTAGGAGGTCGTGCTGGGCCCGGAGATGTCGTACGCACCCGCCGGCACCCGCTCCGGGTCCGCCGCGGCGACGAGATAGTGCAGGACGTCGCGGATGGAGATCGGGTCGATCGGGTTGTCCATCCAGTTCGGTATCGGGATGAGCGGGAACCGGTCGCCCACGTAGCGCATCATCTCGAACGACGTCGAACCGGCGCCGATGATCATCGCCGCGCCCAGCCACACCAGCTCGGGGCCGCCCTCGACCGTCAGGGCCTCGGCCACCTCGGCCCGGCTGGTCAGGTGCTCGGACAGCGTCTCGTCGGCCGGCACGAAGCCGCCGAGGTAGACGATGCGCCGCACACCGGCGTCCCCCGCCGCCGCCGCGACGTTGCTGGCCGCGGCCCGGTCGGCGTCGCGGAAGCCGGGCTGACCGATCGCGTGCACCAGGTAATACAGCACGTCGATCGGGCCGGCGGCGTCCATCGCTTGCTGTACAGATGTTGGATTGGACGCGTCGAGGGTGACGGGTAGCACGTCGTGAAACCACCCTAAACGCTTGAGCCGCGCCGGGTTTCGGGTGGCGGTCACGACCTGATGCCCATCCTCCAGCAGCGCCGTGACCAGGCGCGAGCCGACATAACCGGTGGCGCCGGTGACCAGAATCCGCATACTCCCGACCCTACCGACGATGCGGGCGCATGCGATCGCTTCGCGGATCCGGAAAAGTTCCAGCGGTATATATCGCGGAATTACCAATACCGGCATCGGCAATGTGGGCCGCTTAAGGCGTGCTTATTCAACTCGGGTACAAAAGGCTATGGCGCGGCATATTGAACTCGTGTGCATCAAATGGGGAAATACACAACGCGGGGCAACGATGATTCCGGTGGCCTTTCACAGCGAAACAAGCGCGACGTCGTCTCCGTTATGCGGCATTGAAGAATCGTTGCGGGCCAGGGCTTTTGGGGTGTAGTTGAATGCCGGTGCCATCGGCGCTGTCGGCGCGGGCCGCATAGCCTGCCCGGAATCCGCATTCCCGACGCTGTGGCGTAGCGCACATTGAACCTGTCGGACGGCGGTAACGTGACCCCCTACATGGAGGAGATAATCGGGGGTAATTCGGTTCGGCCAAGATCGAGGACGCTCACAGCCGAGGCGGTTCCGTCCGTCGCAGGAGTTTCAGTAAAGTTCCCACCCAATCGATACACGCAGGATGAGACCATCGGGGCGTTGACCGAGTTCGCGGGTCCGGAATTTCGGAAGTTCGCCCGCAGCAGCGGGGTCGAGTTCCGAAACATCGCCCTGCCACTGTCGCGATACGGCGAGCTGAGCGGCTTCACCGAGGCGAACGACGCCTACATCGAAATCGCGCTCGACCTGGCCGAGGAGGCAATGCTCACCGCGCTTGACCAGGCCAATGTCAAGCCGTCGGAGGTCGACGCCGTCTTTTCGACGACGGTGACCGGGTTGGCCGTGCCGTCGCTGGAGGCGCGGCTGGCCACGCGGCTGGGGTTTCGGCAGGACGTCAAGCGGATTCCGCTGTTCGGCCTGGGTTGCGTCGCCGGCGCGGCCGGCATGGCCCGGGTGCACGACTACCTGCGCGCGTTCCCCACTGACGTGGCGGTGCTGCTGGCGGTCGAGCTCTGCTCGCTGACCGTGCAGCGCGAGGACCATTCGCTCCCAAACCTGGTGGCGTCCAGCCTGTTTGGCGATGGTGCCGGCGTCGTCGTCGCCGTGGGCGCCGACCGCGCTGCCAGATCGGGGGCCGGGCCCAACCTGCTGGCCACCCGCAGCCGGACCTACCCGGACACCGAGGACGTGTTGGGCTGGAACATCGGCAGCAGCGGGTTCCAGATCGTGCTGTCCGTGGAGATTGCGACCATCGTCGAGAAGTACCTGGGCGACGACATCCGCGACTTCCTCGCCGACCACGGGCTGAGCACAACCGACGTGTCGACGTGGCTGTTGCACGCCGCCGGTCCGAAGGTGATCGACGCGGTCCAAGACGTGTTGGAGTTGCCCCCGGATGCGTTCGCGCACACCAGAAACTCGTTGCGCAACAACGGAAACCTTTCGTCGGTCTCGGTGCTTGATATACTGCACGCCACCATGGCCGACCCACCGTCGCCGGGCTCCATCGGGCTGATGATCGCGATGGGACCGGGCTTTTCCGCCGAACTCGTCCTGCTGAGCTGGTAGGGCGCGATACAGCTATGTATTACTTGCTGATTCTCGCGGTGGGCGTCGAACGGCTCGCCGAGCTGGTGGTCGCCCAACGGAACGCGCGATGGTCTTTTGCCCAGGGCGGCAAGGAGTTTGGCCAGAACCACTATCCGGTGATGGTCGCGCTGCACACCGCTCTACTGTTCGGTTGCCTCATCGAACCCTGGGCGCTGCACCGCCCGTTCATCCCCTGGCTGGGCTGGCCGATGGTGGTCGTGCTGGCGGCCAGTCAGGGGCTGCGCTGGTGGTGCATCCGGACGCTGGGCCGGAGGTGGAACACCCGGGTGATCGTGTTGCCCTACGCGCCGCTGGTGGTCCGGGGCCCCTACCGCTGGCTGCACCACCCGAACTACGTCGCCGTGGTGGCCGAGGGGTTCGCGCTGCCGCTGGTCCACACCGCGTGGCTGACGGCGATCATCTTCACGCTGGCCAACGCGCTGTTGCTGCGGGTGCGGCTGCGGGTGGAGAACTCGGCCCTGGGATACGCATGAGCGGCTACGACTCCGACCTGCTGATCGTCGGCGGCGGCCCGGGCGGCCTCGCCACGGCGTTACACGCTCGCCGCCAAGGGCTTTCGGTGATCGTGGCCGAGCCCCGCGAGGGCCCGATCGACAAGGCCTGCGGCGAGGGCCTGATGCCCGGCGGTCTGGCCGAGCTGACCTCGCTCGGCGTCGATCCGGCCGGAATGGCCTTCCGCGGGATCGCCTACGTGAACGAACAACGCCGGGCGGAGGCGCGGTTCCGCAACGGGCCGGGCCGGGGCGTGCGACGCACGACGCTGCACGCGGCGCTGGCGGCGCGCGCCAAAGAGGAAGACACCGAGTGGATCCGGGCCCGCGTGACCAGCGTCCAGCAGGACGCGCACGGCGTGACCGCCGCGGGGGTGCGCGCGAAATGGTTGGTGGCGGCCGACGGGCTGCACTCGCCGGTGCGCCGCGCCGTCGGAATCCAGGCCAAGGCCGGAACGCCCCGGCGCCACGGCGTGCGGTGGCACTTCAAGGTGCCGGCGTGGTCGGAGTTCGTGGAGGTGCACTGGTCCCGCTGGGGTGAGGCCTACGTGACCCCGGTGGAGCCGGACCTGGTCGGCGTGGCGATCCTGTCCGGGGGGCGACCCGACCTGGCTTGGTTCCCCTGGCTGGCCCGCCACCTGCAGGGCGCCGAGCGCGGGCACCCCCGCGGCTGCGGCCCGCTGCGCCAGGTGGTCTCCCGCCGCGTCGCGGGCCGGGTGCTGCTGGTGGGAGACGCGGCCGGCTACGAGGACGCCCTGACCGGCGAGGGCATCAGCCTCGCGGTCAAGCAGGCGGCCGCGGCGGTCGACGCCATCGCCAACGACGCCCCGTCGTCGTACGAGGCCGGATGGCACCGGGTCACCCGCAACTACCGACTGCTCACCCGGGCGCTGGTGCTGGGCAGCGCGCCGCGCGTCGCCCGCCGTGCCATCGTCCCCGCGTGCACGCTGCTACCGGGCGTGTTCGACCGCGCGGTGAACACGCTGGCGCGCTAGCGCGCTGGCCGGCTCGAGTGTGCGCTGAGGGCTTCGAGTGTGAGCTTGTGGTGGGATCTCGGCGGATTTCCCGCCCTGGACGCACACGCAAAGCCCAGAACTCACACTCGATGCGAGCCCGCTCGCGCGCTAGCGCGCCTTCCAGACGGGCTCGCGCTTCTCGGCGAACGCCAGGGGTCCTTCCTTGGCATCCTCGGATCGGATCAGGGTCCGCATCTCGCGCATGGTGCGCTCCCAACCGGGTTCGTCGCCGACGATGACGCCGTCGTCGACGCCATAGGCGATGCGCTTGCTGGCCTGCACCGACAGCGGCGCGTTGGCGGTCAGCCGCGACGCCAGGGCCACCGCGGCGTCCAGCACGGAACCCTCGCTGACCACCTGGTTGATCAGCCCCCATTCGAAGGCGTCGGACGCGGTGATCGGCTCGCCGGTCAACAGCAATTCCATGGCCACTTTGCGGGGCAGCTGGTCCATGATCCGGAAGACGCCGCCGGCGGCCGCGATCAGCCCGCGCTTCACCTCCGGCAGCCCGAACGTGGCGCGCTCGTCGGCGACCACCAGGTCGCTGGCCAACGCGAGTTCCGTGCCGCCGCCCAGTGCGGTGCCATTGACCGCGGCGATCGTCGGCTTGTCGATGAAGTGGTGCACGTAACCCGCGAAGCCCCACTCGCCGTGCTCGGGGTGATACAGGTTCTCCCGGCGCGAGATCGCCTTGAGGTCCGCGCCTGCGCAAAACGACTTGTCCCCGGCGCCGGTGATCACCACCGCCCGTACGTCGGGGTCGTGTTGCGCCTGCTCCAGCGCATCGCCGATGCCGATGCTGACGGCCGCGTTGACCGCGTTGCGGGCCTCGGGCCGGTTGATGGTTATCACCATCACGTTGCCGCGGTGCTCGACAAGGGCTCCCGGCTGGCCGTTGCCAGCTTCGGTCACAGCAGTTCCACGATCGTGGCGTTGGCCTGACCGCCGCCCTCGCACATCGTCTGCAGTCCGTAGCGAATTCCCTTGTCGCGCATGTGGTACAGCAGCGTGGTCATCAGCCGCGCCCCCGAGCCGCCGAGCGGGTGGCCCAGCGCGATGGCACCGCCGTTGGGGTTGAGCTTCTTCTCGTCGGCGCCGATGTCCTTCAGCCACGCCAGCGGGACCGGCGCGAACGCCTCGTTGACCTCGTAGGCCCCGATGTCGCCGATCGAGAGCCCGGATTTCTTCAGCGCCTTCTGGGTCGCCGGGATGGGCGCGGTCAGCATGATCACCGGGTCGGCGCCGGCCAGCACCGCGGTGTGCACCTTGGCGATCGGGGTGAGGCCCAGTTCCTTGGCCTTCTCGGCGGACATGAAGAGGATCGCGGCCGAGCCGTCGGTGATCTGCGAGGAGTTGCCGGCGTGGATCACGCCGTCCTCCTTGAATGCCGGCTTCAGCGACGCCATCTTTTCCATCGGGGTGCCGCGGCGGATGCCCTCGTCCTTCAAGACGATGTTTCCGTCCTGGTCCTTGATGCCCACGATCTGGTCGTCGAACGCGCCCGAATCCTGTGCGGCGGCGGCCTTTTCGTGCGATCCCAGGGAGAACTCGTCGAGCGCGAGCCGGTCGAAGCCCCACTGCTCGGCGATCATCTCCGCGCCGATGCCCTGATTCGGCGTGCGGTGGTACCGGTCCTTGAAGGCCTGCGGGTACGGGTTGCCGCCGTTGGCCAGCGACGACCCCATCGGAGTGCGCGACATCGACTCGACACCGCCGGCGACGACGACGTCGTAGTGCCCGGCCACCACGCCCGCCGCGGCGAAATGGATGGACTGCTGGCTCGACCCGCACTGGCGGTCGACGGTCACGCCCGGGACGGTCTCGGGCCAGCCGGCCGCCAGCACCGCGGTGCGGGCGATGTCGATGGCCTGTTCGCCGGCCTGGCTGACGCAGCCCCAGATGACGTCGTCGACGAGCCCTGGGTCGATGCCGGCCTTTTCGACCAGCCCGTTGAGGACCTGCGCGGACAGGTCGGCCGAGTGCACGCCGGACAGCCCGCCGTTGCGCTTCCCGAGCGGGGACCGGACGGCCTCGACGATGACGGCTTCAGCCATGGTGTTGTCTCCTTTGACTTGGGGTCTGCGTCGATTGTCAACCAAGGGGTTGGGAGGGAGTGGGGCGGGGTGGTTTTCCTAGCCCACCTAGCCGAAACGACGAACGACCGAGTTCAAGATGAATTCGAGTAGCACCCCGAAGACGCATTGGAGTAGCCCACTACGCACGCCAAGACCGGATCGCGTTGGACACCATCTGTGAGTGGGGGTCCTACGGGCAGAGCGACCTCCCGAATCCAGCCAGGAGAGCAATACCCAACCAGGTCCGAGGAGCGACCAATGACCACAGATCCGAAGTTTGGTGCAATTCCGTCACCACGGCATGCCCTGGCAGCCGCGACGCCTCACGTGGCGACGGCGCTGACACCGCCGAACAGCATCGTCGTGCCGTCGCAATTGTCCATCTGGGGCAACGACGTCCACGGCGACTGCGTCACCGCCGAAGAAGCCTTCGCCAAGTCGTGCAACAACCCCGAAATCTTCATCAGCGAAGCCGATGTCATCGCATGGGCCACCCGGCACGGGGTTCTCGAGGGCGCAACACTGGTCGAGGTGTTGGACTTCATGCAGTCCGACGGGTTCTCGGGCCCGTCCGCGACCTACGACGACGGAAAGTACGTCTCGGTCGACTGGAGCAACTCCGACACCTTGCAGAACGCGATTTCACAAGGCCCGGTGAAGATCGGCGTCGCCGGAGAGCAGCTGCTCAACACCTGGCGCGCCAACGACGGGAAGAGCGGTTGGTTTGCGACGAGCTACAACGTCGACAAGAACGAAAACCACTGCGTCAGCTTGTGCGGCTACGGCACGATGAGTTGGCTAGCCGAGCAGCTTCAAGTCTCGGTGCCCAGTGGGGTGGACGGCACGAAGGTCGGTTACGCGCTGTTCACCTGGGACTCGATCGGCATCATCGACGAACCGTCCATGCGGGCAATCACCTATGAGGCGTGGTTGCGCACCCCGACAACCGTCTCCGTCGCCCGTTGGCCGGATTGGCTGCAGCTCGACCACAATCCGGCGACCATAGCCATCGCGGCTGACGGCGCGGATCTCTACCAGTTGCACGACACCGGAAAGATCTTCCGCTACACCGGAACACCGATAACCGGCTGGGAAATGCTGGACCAGAATCCCGACACCAAGATGGTCGCCGCCAGCGGCGGCAACCTCTACCAGCTGCACAACACCGGAAAAATCTTCCGCTACACCGGAACACCGATCACCGGCTGGGAAATGCTGGACCAAAACCCCGCCACCGTGTCAATCGTGGCCGACGGGTCCAACCTCTACCAGCTGCACGACACCGGAAAGATCTTCCGCTACACCGGAACACCGATCACCGGCTGGCAACTGCTGGACCAGAACACCGCGACGATGCAGATCGCCGCCAGCGGCGGCAACCTCTACCAGCTGCACAACACCGGAAAGATCTTCCGCTACACCGGAACACCGATCACCGGCTGGCAACTGCTGGACCAGAATCCCGCGTCCGTGTCGATCGTGGCCGACGCGGGCCGCCTTTATCAGTTGCACAACACGGGAAAGATCTGGCGCTACACCGGAACACCGATGACCGGCTGGCAGCAGCTGGATCAGAATCCGGCAGCCAAGCAGATCGCCGCCGCCTCGGGAAACCTGTTCCAGATTCACAACACCGGTGCGATATGGGCATATGTCGGGCCGCCTAACACCGGTTGGCAGCAGCTCGACGGCAACGCGGCTTCCGTCTCGATCGCCGCGTCGGGCACCAGCCTGTATCAGCTGCACAGCACCGGCATGATCTGGCGCTACACCGGTCCGCTGAATCCGGTTCTGTAGCAGGTACTCAAGGGAACGGCCCTCGGAGAGGATTCGAGGGCCGTTCCTTTCCGCGTACTCAGCTTCGCGGCCATCACCCGGCGGGGTAAGCCACCGACTTGATCTCGGTGTACTGGTCGAAGCCGGCGACGCCGTTCTGGCGGCCCACCCCGCTGTACTTGTAACCGCCGAACGGCGTGTCGGCGCCGTACGGCGCGCCGCCGTTGACGCCCATGAAGCCGGCCCGGATGCGGCGGGCCACCGCCAGCGAACGCTCCAGCGAGCCGGACATCACGTTGCCCGCCAGCCCGTACTTGCTGTCGTTGGCGATCCGGATCGCGTCCTCCTCGTCCTCATACGGGATGACCGCCAGCACGGGACCGAAGATCTCCTCCTGTGCGATGGTCATGGAGTTGTCGACGTCGGTGAAAAGTGTTGGCCTGACATAGAATCCCTTGTCGAAGCCAGTGGGCGCGTCCGGGCCGCCGACCAACGCGGTGGCGCCCTCCTCGACGCCCTTGCGGATGTACCCCATCACGCGGTTGCGCTGCACCTCCGAAATCACCGGCCCGCACAGGGTTCCGGGATCCTGCGGGTCGCCGCACGTGACGTTCTCGTAGATGCTCTTGAGGATCGCCACGCCCTCGTCGTAGCGGGACCGCGGCAACAGCATCCGGGTGGGGTTGGCACAGCCCTGCCCGGCGTGCATGCACGGCGCGATCCCGATCGCGCAGGCCGCGCCGAAGTCGGCGTCCTCCAAGACGATCGTCGCCGACTTGCCGCCGAGCTCCAGGAACAGCCGCTTCATCGTCGCGGCACCCTTTTCCATGATCCGCTGGCCGACCACGGTGGAACCGGTGAAGGAGATCAGGTCGACCTTCGGCGATAGCGTAAGTTCCTCGCCGACAAAGTGATCCGACGCCGTCACGACGTTGACGACGCCCGCGGGAATGTCGGTCTTCTCGGCGATCAGCCTGCCGAGCCGGGTCGCGTTGAACGGCGTGTTGGGCGCCGGCTTGAGCAACACGGTGTTGCCGGTGCCCAGCGCCTGGCCGAGCTTGTTGAGGGTGACCTCGAACGGGAAGTTCCACGGCACGATCGCGCCTACCACGCCCACGGGTTCACGCCAGACCTTGCGGGTGGTCAGCGTGCCGGTCAGGCTGATCACCTTGTCGCCGAGGTCGGTTTCCCAGGCGTACTCGTCGATCAGCCTGGCCGGGTACTTCAGTCCGTCTTCGAGCGGGGCGTCCAGCTGGGGGCCGAAGGTGATGGCCCGCGGCGAGCCGACCTCGAGGATCAGCTCCTCGCGCAGCTCCTCCTTCTCGGATTCGATCGCCTCGTGCAGCTGCAACAGGCAGCGCTTGCGCAGCTCCCGGTTGGTCGACCAGTCCGTCTCGTCGAAGGCGCGCCGCGCGGCGTCGATGGCGCGGTGCATGTCTTCCTTCGACGCGTCCGCGACCTCACCGAGCGGCTCCTCGGTCGCGGGGTTGATGTTGGTGAAGGTGCCGGCCCGGCCCTCGACGAGCTTGCCGTCGATCATCATCTTCGGCTCGAAACGGACCTTTACAGCCTCAGTCATGTTTGTCACTCTCTTCTGAGTCGTTGAGGGGCTACAGAGAGCCTTACTGGAAAGTAGCCGATTGGCAATATCCAACCTTCGGGAGGGCTGGCTAGCAGGGGTCGAACAGCACCGGCAGCGACGTCGGCGACCGGAAAACCTGCCCGCGGATGTGGGGGTCGTCCGCGTCGGGGTCCAGCCGCAGGTTCGGCAGCCGGTCGAGCAGTAGGTTGACGGCGGTGCGCATCTCCAGCCGGGCCAGGTGCATGCCGAGGCACACGTGGACGCCATGGCCCCAGCCGAGGTGTCCCCGCGCCTGCCGGAAGATGTCGAACGTGTCGGGGTCGGGATAGCGGTCCTCCTGCCGGTTGGCAGCCCCCAGCATCGGCATCACGGTCGAACCGGCCGGGATGGGCACCCCGCCGAGCTCGGTGTCGCGAGTGGCCACCCGGGTGATGGTGAGCAGGGGCGGCTCCCATCGCACGCTCTCCTCGACCGCCTGCGGCAGCAGGGATCGGTCCGCGCGGACGGCTTCCAGCTGCGCCGGATCGGACAGCAGTGCGAAGAGCAGGCTGCCCAGTGCCCGGTACGTCGTCTCCACCCCGGCGGGCAGCAGCAGCCGCAGGAACGAGTAGATCTCCTCGTCCTCGAGCTTCTCGCCGTCGATCTCGGCCTGCGACAGCGCGCTGATCAGGTCCTCGCGCGGTTCGGCGCGGCGCGCCTCGAGGATCGGCGCGAAGTAGTCGCACAGCGCGGCCGACGCCGCGAGGCCGCGCTCGGGATTGAGGATCCAGCTCAGCAGCGAGATGGACCACCGCTGGAACTGTGGGTAATCCTGTTGCGGCAGGCCCAGCAGGGCCGCGATGATCTGGCTGGGATAGTCGAAGGTGAACTCCTTGACCAGGTCGGCCCTGCCGTTCGCGGTGAACTTGTCGATCAGGCTGTTGGCCACGCGTCCCACCAGCTCGTCCTCCCAGCGCGCCAAAGCCTTCTGCGAGAACGCCTTTGACACCAGGGAGCGCAGCCGTCCGTGCACCGGCTCGTCCATGCCGAGCATCACGCGTTCCCCCAGCACCGGCCCGAACGCCGCGATGACGGCCGCCGACGAGAACGTCTCGTTGTCGCGCAGCATCTGCTGGGCCTCTTCATGGCGGTACACGATGAAGACCGGCTTGGACTCCTCGTGGGGCATCCCCGAGACATCGAGGCGCTGAACGGGCTCCTCGCGGCGCAGCCGCGCCAGCTCCGTGTACGGATCGCGCACGTCTCCGGAGACCGCGTCGTCGAAGGCGCCGAAGTCCTCCAGATCGTCGAAAAGCTGTTCCACTACTGCTCCTTCGATTTGAAGCGCCGCAACACCGACATCACCCGTTGGCTCACGGTCAGCGGCCACGCGCCGTCCCGCATCGAGCCCTGCCTCGGAATGCCGAGCACGATCCGCGATATGTGGTGCATGCCGGAGGCGGGCAGGATCCGGTTGGCGGCCAACAACATCGACGCGTCCGGCCCGACGCCGCGGCGGCGGAACGGTCGCCGGTCCCCGAGCGCCTCGAGCAGGCCGTCGGTGAACCGATCGGCCGGGCGGGCCAATTTCATCGCGAAGCGTCCGCGGGTGTCCATGGTGGCGTGCAACCGGGCGTACGGGCCGCCGAAGTCGCGATTGTCGGTGGTGCCCGCGTCGGTGATGATCTCGGTGTCGTACATGCCGGCGACCAGCAGGGTGACCCCCAAACCGAAGGGCGCGACCTCGCTGGCCATGGCCTCGCCCCACCGCTCCAGCGCCCCCTTGGCCGCCGAGTACGGCGCGGTGGCCGGCTGTCCGCGCACGCCGGCCGCGCTGGAGACCAGGACGATGCGCCCCTCCCCGGCCGCCCGCATCGACGGCAGCAGGGCCTGGGTGAGCGCGACCGGTCCCATGATGCTGGTGGCGAACATCCTCTGCCACAACGCCATATCGGTTTCCTCCACCACTCCCGCGGCGGAGATCCCGGCGTTGTGCACGAGCGCGTAGGGGGCGCCGACGGCTTCCTCGATGGCCTTGGCGGCCGCCGAGATCGACGCGGCGTCCAACAGGTCGAGCTGCACGCCGATCAGCCGGTCGTCGTCGTCGCCCGCGCCGGTGGCTTGCCGTAGTAGCGGAAGCCCGCGGTCGGGGGTGCGCATGGCGGCGACCACGCGCCACCCCTTGCGGTACAGGCGCACGGCCGAGGCGAATCCCAGCCCGCGCGACGCGCCGGTGATGACGACCGTGCGCGGCTCAGCCATTCTTGCCCGGGGTCGCGCAGGCGCCCTGGCCGGGCGGCGGCGGATCGACGTGCGGGCGCCCGTTCGGTTCGCCGCTGGCCCAGGTCGACCAAATGCCGACCGAGTACGGGCCCTGGGCGCCCGCCTTCTCGTAAACCCCTTGCGGGTCATACACTTTGGCTTCGGGATAGGGCCACGGGCAGGCCACCGAGGTCGCGGCGTGGCTGACCTTGATGACCCAGAACCAGGCGCCGTAGGTGAAGTAGGACACGTTGATGATGGCGAACATCACCAGGAACGTGCCGAGCACCGGGCGGCCGGGGAAGATCCTTGCCTTGGCGGCCAGCTTCTCGGCCACCGATTTCCCGGTGTCGTCGCGATAGCAGAGGATCGCGGCGGGCACCATCACGAACGTCACCGAGAACGACTCCCAGATCAGTGGGAACTGGAAGGTCGTCCCGGTGAACACCGAGCCCCACGGGATCACCTGCGAGTAGATGTACATGCCCATGTGGACGAGCTGGATTTCCAGCCACGCGTCGAAGACGAAGCCGATCGCGCAGGTCAGCACGCCCAGGCTGACCAGCGGGTGCCGCGACACGAAAGCCGTCGGCCCATACCTGGCCTGCAGTTTGCGCAGGATCCAGATGGCCGGGAAGTAGGGGCCGAAATAGAAAGTGACGTAACCGAATACGACGAACGGCTCGACGGTCGGCGACAGCGAAACCAGCGGCCACGACTCCGGCCAGTGGATGAGGTCGGGGTTGTACACCGCGAACGGCGCCCAGTTCATGATCGGGTCCTGCCATACGATCAGCGTGGTGCACAGGAACATCAGCATGACCGGGCTGCCGGGGTTGCGCCGCCAGCCCCTGACGAACACGACCAGCAGCACCAGCAGCATGATCACGGTCGAAATGTGCAGGAACGTGATGTAGTCCAGGCCGAAGACGAACTTCACCGGGCGCGGCCGCCCCTGGACGTTCGGGTTGGCGACCCGCGGGTCGAGCGCGACCCGGCAGTTCGCGACGAAGAAGAGTGCGAACGCCGCCAGCGCGGCGCCGGCGACCCAGCCGCCCCAGCCGCGCTTGTCACGTCGGCCCGCCGACTTCTCTTCCGCGACAAGGCGTGTGGACTGTTCGGTGGACATCAGCCGTCCTCTCCGAAGCGGTCGACCAGGCGCGAGTTGACGCCGTCGGCGTCCAGCGTCCGCGCCACCAGGTAGCCGGCACCCATCCACGCCCGCCGCGTCCACTTGCCGAACGACACGCGGGTGCCCGGCGCGCCCGAGGCGGCGGGCATCATCTTCACGCGCTCCAGCGCCTCCCTGACGCCGCGCGGGCTGAGCGGGTGGGCGTCGGAAAATGCGCGCACCAGCGTGGCGGCGACGTCACGGTTGACCACGGGCACGCAGTACTCGGGACGGCTGCCGTCGTATCTGGCGGCGTAGCGGTCGAGGAAGTCCTGGCCGACCCGATTCGTCTCGTCGTACTGGTCGACGCCAATCCAACCCATGAACGCGTTCCACATGATCGGGTTCACCCACGCGTTCTGGAAGGCCGTAGTGGTGAAGCGCGGCGGGTCCCAGTCGACGGCCTCGAGCGCGGGGTTGATGAACACGATCCCGAAGCCGAAGCCCAGATGGACGATCGCTTCGGCCTTCGCGTCGTGCAGGGTGCGCACGGCCTCGTTGATGTCCTGAGCGGTCTGCGCGATCGCCGCCTCGGCGACGATGCGAATGCCCTTGCGCCGGCACGCGCTTCGCAGGTTCCTCAGATAGCTCTCGCCGATCAGGTTCTGCTCGACGAGGACCCCGATCTCGGCGAGCCCGCGCTTGGCGACGAGGTCCGCGATGAAGATCGGCTCGTCGGTCAGCGAACCCTGCGGGAAGGAGAAGGTCCACTCGCCCAACCAGTCGTCGGTGCCGGTGACGCTGATCGCGGGCACCTTGAACAGCTCCTCGATCGCCTCGCGCGTGGGCACGCAGTTGTCGGTGATGTGCGGACCGAACACCACCAGGCAGCCGTCGTCGACGAGCTCCCCGAAGGCGTCGATCACCGACTTGACCGATCCCTTGGGCAACCCCTCCACCTCGCGGTAGATCATCTGCACCGAGCGGTCGATCAGGCCCTGCTGGTGGGCCTCTCCGAAGATGAGGTCGAAGCACCGCGTGAAACTGGCCAACAATTCCTCGGGGAATCCCGGTGGCAGCGTGAAGTCCATCAGGTAGCCGACCTTGATCGGTTCTGCGCTGCTTTCGTAGGACATCGGACCTCCAGGACGGAACATCACCCGCCGTGAATACAAACCTAATATTTGTTCTGACACTAGCGGCGGCCCCGGGGCAGCGTCAATCGCGCGGCCCGTCGGGCGCACCCAAATAGATGTCGATCATCTCGCCGAGGCCCCGCCCCACCGCGACGTCGTCGGTGAGCGGCCCGGCGATCGCGGCCCGCGCCGCCTCGCGCATCGTCAGACCCTCCGCCACCAGCCGGGCCGCCGCGATCAGCACACGCGTCGACGCGACCTCGCGCAGGCCGCCGGTCTCCAGCCGGCGGATGGCCTGCCCCAACCGCACCAGCTCGGCCGCGGTCGCTCCGTCCACGCCGGCCTCGTGCGCGACGATCGCCTCCTCGACATCGGCTGCGGGGAAGCCGAATTCGATGGCGACCATGCGCTGACGTGTCGAGTCCTTGAGGTCCTTGAGCACGCTTTGATAGCCGGGGTTGTAGGACACCACCAGGCCGAACCCGGGTGCGGCGTCCAACGTGACTCCGAGGCGCTCGATGGGCAGCTGGCGGCGGTGATCGGCGAGCGGATGCAGCACCACCGTGGTGTCCTGCCGGGCCTCCACCACCTCGTCGAGATAGCAGATCGCCCCCTCGCGCACCGCACGCGTCAGCGGTCCGTCCACCCAGACCGTCTCGTCGCCCTGCAACAGGTACCGGCCGACGAGGTCGGCGGTGGTGAGGTCGTCATGACAGGCGACCGTGATCAGCGGCCGGCCGAGGTCGTAGGCCATGGCCTCGACGAATCGCGTCTTGCCGCAACCCGTCGGCCCCTTGAGGAGAAGCGACAGCCCCTGGCGGTACGCCGCCTTGAAGACGGCCTCTTCGGCGCCGATCGCCTGGTAGTAGGGCCGGACCATCTCAGCGTCGGGGATTGCGCCGTTCCGGTAACCAAGACCGGGCTCGTTGGGCATAGCTTCCCTTCCCCAAGTTGGTTGGAGCCTATCCGGAACAGATGTTTGTTTCAACGATCGGGCGCGCGGTCGTGGCCGCCCGGCGGCGAACCTCGGCCGAGCGCAACGCGGAGCGGAACAGCGGCCCGATGACACTGGCGAGTTGCTCCGGGCGCGCGATTGTCGCGTGCGCGGCGCTGCCGAAGACCCTGCGCAGCGATCGCGTGTCGGTGCCGGCGCCGATGGTCAGGCACACGCAGCCGGTGCCGCGGCGGCGGGCTTCGGTCAACGCGCGGCGCGCGTCGGCGGCGCCGTAGGCGCGCTCGTATCCGTGGTCGTACGCGAGCCCGTCGGACAGCACCACCAGCAGCCGCCGTGTGGTACCCCCGCGCGCCTCGAGGACCGCCGAGCCGTGGCGGATGGCCGCACCGAGGCGGGAGAACGCGCCGGGTTCGAGGCTGTTGAGCCGCCTCATGACCAGGGAGTCGAGGTGGTCGTCGAATCGTTTGACGGGCACCATGCTCACTGCGCGCCGACCCTGTGAGTAGTAGGCGTAGAGCGCGACGCGGTCGCCCAGGTCGTGCAGCGCGACGGCGAGGTTGGCGACCGCCACGCGCTGTTGCTCGTGCACCGTCCGCCCGACCGTGCCGGGCTCAGCCGCCGATCCGGACACGTCGAGCAGGAGCAGCACCGACAGGTCGCGCCGGCGGCGCAGGCTGTCCAGGTAGACCGCCTCGTCGGGCACCGACCCGGCCAGCGCCTCCACCCGGGCCTCCACCGCGGCGTCGATGTCGATGTCGTCGCCCTGCGACTGGCGGTGGCGGCGGTGCAGGCCCATCCCGAGCCGGGATAGCGGGCGCCGCACGCCGATCGCCGCTTCGATGGCCTGGGTCGCCGAGGCCTTGACCGTCGGCTCGACCTCACGCACGGTGCACCACGCGGGCCGGTAGCTCTTGCGGGTGGCGTCCCATTCGGGATACGTCACGCCGTCGGCGGGTCTGGCTTCGTCGCCGACCTCATCGCCCGACGTCGACGCCAGCGACGCGACCGCGCGCAGGCCGCGGTTCGCCGAATTCGTCCGGCTCGTCGGGAGATCCGCGCCGGGCGGTCCACCGCCGCTGCCGGTCTTGCGCGCGGACGACAGCATCTTCTTCAGCCACTTGCCGATGAAGCCGCCCCCGCCGACCGGGCTGGTGAACATGTCCGGGTCGTCGGAATCGTCGACCTGCCCGTCGTCCAGTTGGGCGAGTTGCCGCGCCTGGCCCCGTGGCACGTGGCGCGGATCCGCCTCCTCTTGCTGGGCCGCCCGGCCGGCCGCCGCCAACAGCTCGGCCGGGCGGAGCACGCCGAACTCCGGCGCCGGGTCGTCGATCGCCGCCCGGCTCTGGGCGATCCTGAGCGACGCGGTGGGCGAATCGCTGCGGCCCGCGACCTCGGCGTCGCCCACCGAGGCCAGGCTGCCCGGCAAGAGCGCGCCGTTGGCGATCAGCGCGCGGTGGCCCTCGACCGCCAGGTAGCGCCTGGCCAGCCGGGGACGGCGGACAAGGCAGCGCACGACGCCGGCGTCCAGGCTGCCCGCCGCGATCATCGAGGCCTGCACGGCGATCGCCGTGCGGGCCCCGGCGGCATCGACGTGGATCGTTTGGCCGTCCGTCCACGGGGGCTCACCCGGTCGCAGTTCGGCGACCGCGACGGGCCTGCCCGCGAGCGCGGACGCGAACATGCCGAGGGCCTGCAATCGGTCGCCACGCGCGTCGTTCGCCATCGACCCCCTCATCGGTGGGCTTTGTTGACCAAATATCTGTTCCAGATTAGGGCCCGGTCCCGGCGGCGGTCAATAACGCCCGGCATCGGTCGCACTTGCCAAGGAGCACACCATGATTGGCTTCACCGACCGGGTCGCCGTCGTCACCGGCGCCGGCGGCGGACTCGGTCGGCTGTACGCGCTGGACCTGTGAGCGGCGGGACATCAGCGCGACGCCCGGCAACGCCTAGTTGACCTAATATCTGCTCCAACGTAGTGTCCGGAAAAATGGACTTCTCCTACCCCCCGGAAGCCGAACAGTTCCGCACCGAGCTGCGCGATTGGCTGTCGGCGAACCTGACCGACGAGCTGGTGGCCGCCCGCCGGCCCGCCGGGCGCGACGACGCGGGGATCGAGTTGCTGCGGGCCTGGAGCGCGACGATGGCCGACGCGGGGTGGGCCGCCGTGTCCTGGCCACGCGAATACGGCGGCCGCGGCGCGACCGTGCTCGAGCAACTGGTCTACACCGAGGAAACCACCCGCGCGCGGGCGCCCATGCCGCTCAACGTCATTGGGATGAACAACATCGCGCCCGCGATCATGCAGTACGGCACCGAAGAGCAAAAGACGACGCTGCTCCCCCGCATGATGCGCGCCGACGACATCTGGTGCCAGGGAATGTCGGAACCCGAGGCCGGATCCGATCTCGCCGCGCTGCGCACGCGAGCGGTGCGGGACGGCGACCACTTCGTCGTCAACGGCCAGAAGATCTGGACCTCGCTCGGGCATCGCGCGGACTGGTGTCAGCTGTACGTGCGGACCGATCCCGACGCCCCGAAGCACAACGGGATCTCCTGCCTCATCGTCGACATGTCGCTGCCCGGCATCGAGGTGCGCCCACTCGTAACGCTCAACGGCGACACCGATTTCGCCGAGGTGTTCTTTCACGACGTCCGCGTGCCGGCCGACGCGTTGCTCGGGCCGCTGAACGCCGGCTGGCAGGTGGCCACCACCACCCTGAGCCACGAGCGCGCCGGCGCGGCGCGGCTGTACGCCGAGATGCAGGTGCGGCTGGAAGAGCTGGTGGACGACTTCGCCGCCCAAAGCGACGCGCTGGACGACCCGGTGATACTGCGGCGGCTCGGCGAAATCGCCGTCCGCATCAAGTATCTCGAGGTGCTGTGCCAGCGGTCGATCTCCGCCACGCTGCACGGCGGCGACCCGTTCGCCTCAGCCAGCCTGGCCAAGACCGTGTGGGGTGAGATTGGACAGGACATGGCCGCGCTGGCATTCGACGTGCTCGGCAGCCACGGCACCAGCGCCCCGTGGGCGAGCTATCGCCTCACGTCGCGCTCGCTGACCATCGCGGGCGGAACGACCCAGATCAACAAGAACATCACCGCGCAGCGCGTGCTGGGATTGCCCCGCCGATGAACCTCGAACTTACCGACGAACAGGTCGCGCTGCGTGACACCACGCGGCGCTTTCTCGCTGAAAAGGCGCCCATCTCGGGGCATGTGCGCGCGCTGCTCGACGATCCGACCGGCATGGGCGGTAAAGACCAGGCGGTCTGGCGGGGCCTGGCCGACCTCGGCGTGACCGGGCTGCTGGTGCCCGAGGAGCACGGCGGGGCCGGGATGTCCATGGTCGAGGCGGGGGTGGTCGCCGAGGAACTCGGCGCCGCCCTGCACCCCGGGCCGTGGCTGTCGAGCGCGGTCGCCGCGACCCGCGCTCTGACCCGGTTCGCCGGCAACGGCAGCGGCGCAACGCTTTTGACCGGGATCGCCGACGGCAGCACCATTGCCACCGTCGGCTTCCTGGACGCGGAGAACGCCGCCGTCGAGGTGTCCGTCCGCGGTGCGGAGATCGCGGTGCGGGGCGAGATCGCCGGCGTGGCCGACGCCGCCGCGGCCGACACCTTGTTGGTGCTCGCGCACGACCCGGCCGGCATCGGGCTTTACGCGTTGCAGACCGACTCGTCCGGGGTGGCCGTGGCGCCCGAGCGCGGTATCGATCCGACCCGCAAGCGTTTTCGCGTCGAGCTCGACGGGGCGTCCGCGCACCGGCTGGCCACGGCCTCGCCGGACGACGTTGCCGCCGTGATCGACGACGTCCTCATCGCCACCGCCGCCGACGCGCTGGGCGCCGCGCGCGCCGTCATGCATCTGGCCATCGAATACGCAAAGGTCAGAAAGCAGTTCGGTCAGGTCATCGGCTCGTTTCAGGCCGTCCAACACCTGTGCGTCGACATGTACGAGACCGTCGAGCTGGCCCGCAGCGGTGTGATCCACGCGCTGTGGGCCGCCGACAACGAACCGTCGTCCGACGAACGCCATCTTGCCGCGCTGCGGGCGAAGGCGTTCGCCGGGCGGCTGGCGACCGTGGGCGACACCGCCATCCAGGTTTTCGGCGGCATCGGTTACACCTGGGAGCACGATGCCCACCTCTACCTCAAGCGCTTGCTGAGCTGGAGCGAACTTCTGGGTAGGCCCGACCGCTACCTCATCGAAATCGGTGCGCGGCTTGGCAAGAGGGGTCGTTGATGGACATCGAGTACCTGCTTACCGCGACCCGTTCGGCCCGCAAGTCGCTCGACCTCGATGCGCCGGTCGACATCGCGGACATCCGGGAGTGCCTGCGCATCGGTTTGCAGGCCGCCAACGGCTCCAATCAGCAGTCCTGGCGGTGGCTCGTGGTGACCGACCCGGCGCTGCGCGGCCAGATCGCCGAGCTGTACCGCGAGTCGTATCTGCTTCGCGTCGGCGGGCGGCTGCTGGCCGATTTGCTTCCCGCCGGCACGCCGCAGGGCCGGATCATGTCGTCGACGGAGTGGCTCGTCGAGAACATGGCCCGGGTCCCCGTGTTGGTGATCCCGTGCTACGAGCCCTACCTGCCCCGCGTCGACGGCGACGAGTCGTTCCATCAGGCCACGCTGTACGGCTCGATCTTCCCGGCCGTGTGGAACTTTCAGCTCGCCCTGCACACCCGCGGTTACGGAACCTGCATCACGACGCTGCACCTGCACCGCGAGAAGGAGATCGGCCGGTTGCTCGGTATTCCCCCGGCCTACGCGCAGGGATGCCTGCTGCCGGTGGGCCGGCTGCGCGCCGGGCACACTTTCCGGCCGGCGCCTCGGCGGCCCGTCGACGAAGTGGTTGCGCGCGACGCCTGGGACGGCCCCGCGCTCTAGAATGGGCACCGTCGGCGCTTTTGTGCAGCGCATTTGTTTCGGCACCGTCTGATAGCCTTTAACAAAGATTTGGTTCGGCCGGGAGGACGAATGCGTAAGGTCGCGAATCCGTCGACCGCCCGGGCAAACAACGCTGACGACTCCGGCACCCGTCGAACCGAAATCCTGCAGACCGCGGCGTCGTTGATCGCGTCGTCGGGCTTGCGGACGTCGCTGCAGGAGATCGCGGACGCGGCCGGCATCCTGCCCGGCAGCCTGTATCACCATTTCGAGTCCAAAGAGGCCATCCTGGTCGAGCTGACCCGCCGCTATCAGGAGGACCTGACCCGGATCGGGCAGGCCGCCCAGGCCCGGCTGGACGAGCCCGACTCGCGACCGGCCTCGGAGCAGATCGTCGAGCTGGGATCGGCGATCGCGAACTGCGCCGTGCGACACGGCGCCGCATTGCAGATGTCGTTCTACGAGGGACCGGGTGACGACCCCGAGCTGATGAAGCTGACGCAGCAGGCACCGACCGCGGTCCAGCAGGCGATGCTCCAGACGCTGCGCGCCGGCAGGTGGAGCGGCTACATCAAGCCCGACATCGACCTGCCCACGTTGGCCGACCGTATCTGCCAGACCATGCTGCAGGTCGGGCTGGCCGTCATGCGCCACAACTCCCCGCCCGACCAGGTCGCCGGTCTGCTGTGCCGAATCATCTTGGCGGGATTGGCGGCCCGCCCGCCCGGCGACGCGGCGTTGAATCGGTCCAAGGCCTTCGCGGCCGCAAACGCCGTCATCGACACCTGGGCCGATGACGCCGACGCGGATCCCGACGACAAGGCGGCCCACGTCCTCGCGGTGGCGCGAACCGAGTTCGGCCGCAAGGGATATGAGGTCACCACCATCCGGGACATCGCGTCCGCGGCCGGGCTGGGCACCGGGACCGTCTACCGGGTGATCGGGTCGAAGGACGAACTGCTCGCGTCGATCATGGAGTCCTTCGGCCGGAAGGTGGAGGCCGGTTGGGTGAGCGTCCTGCAGTCGGACGCCACCGCGGTCGAGAAGCTGGACGCGCTCAGCTGGGTCAACGTCAACGCGCTCGATCGGTTTTCCGACGAGTTCAGGATTCAGCTCGCGTGGATGCGTCAATCGCCCCCGAACACGCCCAACCCGGGCTGGCTGTACGCCACCCGGCTTCGGCAGATGAAATCGCTGCTCTCCGAGGGCATCCGGGCGGGGCAGATCCGTATCGACGCGCCGTCCACCGCGATGCTGGCTCGATGCGTCATCGGCCTGCAGTGGATACCGGAGAACATCCTGCGCGCCGTCGGCAAACGCGCGGCGCTGGTGCACGCCCGGGACACGGTTCTGCGTGGCGTTGCCGTCCGCGGCAAGTAGGTATTGAAACCCAATAACTGTTACCCATACAGTTGGGCAGTTAGAACCGGGTTGGCAGTGAGCGAGAAGAGGATTTCCATGACTATCGTCGATCGGTTGCGCTACGACGGCAAGCGCGCACTCGTTGTTGGCGGCGCGACCGGCATGGGCGCCGCGGCGGCCAAGTCGGCGGCCGAACTCGGCGCCGAGGTCATCGTGCTGGACTACGCGCCCGTCGGCTACGACGTCGCCCAGTCGGTGCAGGTCGACCTGCGCGACCCCGCGTCGATCGACGCGGCCCTGGCGCAGGTGGACGGTCCGATCCACGCGCTGTTCTCGGCGGCCGGCATCGCCGAGGGCACGACCGACCTGATGGCGATCAACTTCATCGGGCACCGCTACGTCATCGACCGCCTGCTCGAGAAGAACCAGCTTCCGTCGGGCTCGGCGATCTGCTTCATCTCCTCGGTGGCCGGCATGGGGTGGGAGAACGACCTGGAGCTGCTCACCGAGTTCCTCGCCAACCCCGACTTCGCGTCGGCGCAGGAGTGGGTGAAAGCCCACGAGGCCGAGGGCATCATCCACTACGGCTTTTCCAAGAAGGTCGTCAACGCCTACGTCGCGACCCAGGGCTATCCGCTGCTGAAGAAGGGCATCCGGATCAACGCGATCTGCCCGGGTCCGACCGACACCCCGCTGGCGCAGGCCAACGCCGACCTGTGGCTGACATTCGCCCAGGACTACCGCGACGAGACCGGTTCGAAGGTGCACACCCCCGAGCAGATGGGCGACGTGATGGCGTTTTTGAACAGCGCCGCCGCGTTCGGCATCAACGGCATCACGCTGCTGGTGGACTACGGGCACACCATGGCGTCGCTGACTGGCGCCTACCCACCCGGCAAGCCGATCATCGACCTGATCATGGGCCGGGTGAAGCTTTAGCTCTCATCGACACCGATGAGCAGGCGTTCCGGGCTGCGGCCCAGGACGCGACGCCACGGGATGCCGGCCGGGTCCTGCCCTAAGTGCAGGGCGGGCCGTGCGGCGAGCGCGGCGCGCACGCACTCCTCCACCGCGACTTTCGCGAGCGAGGTACCCAGGCAGTAGTGCGCTCCGGCCCCGAAGTTCATCAGCCGGGGCGTGCCCCACGGGTGAACCGCTCGGGATCGAAGCGGTCCGGCGACGGCCACGCCGAAGCGTCCCGGCATGCCGAGGCGATACACAGCAGAACCATCTCCCCCGCCGGAATGGTGGTGTCGTGCAGGTCGATCGGCGCGATCGCGGTGCGCGGAATGAGGGGGATGCTGGGCTCGAGGCGAATGGTCTCGGCGGCCGCGCTGGCGAGCCGCGCGTCATCGTCGGCTACCCCGGCAAGGCGGTCGCGGTGCTGCAGAGCCACCAGCAGGCTGCACGGTATCTGGCTGCCCATCGTGTCGTGGCCGGCGACGAGAAGGTTCGCGATCATCGCCACGGTCTCGTCGCGGGTGAGCCGCTCGCCGTCGGCCTCCGCGGTCAGCAGGCCGGTGATGAGGTCGGGACCGGGGTCTTCGGCTCGACGCCGCGCGAGCGCCTCAACATATTGCTGCAATTCGACGATTGCGCTCGTCGCCGCCGCGATCTGGTCGGGGGTCATCACGTAGAACACCGGGCTCAAGGCGTCCGCCCATCGCGAAAACGCGCCGACATCGCCGTCCGGAACGCCGAGGAGGCGGCAGATCAAGCGGGTTGCCAGCCCGGCGCAGGAAGCCACCAGGTCTCCCCCGTTCGACGCCGCGGAAGCGATGGCGGCAGCGGCCATGTCCGCTGCGGTCGCCCGCAGTCCCTCGACCGAGCGCGGGGTGAAGGCGCGGGAAACCAGCGACCGAAGGCGGCGGTGATAGTCACCCTCGGTGGTGAACATCAGCTTGCTGTACCAGTCGCGCAACGGACCGTCGGTGATGCCCATGGCGTCGAAAAGGGCCAGCCCGATTCCGTTCAGCCGCTCGTCGCGGGCCAGTGTTTCGACGTCGTGGTGCCGCAACACCACGGTCGCGCCCGTGATCTCGTCGGTGGCCAATGGTCCGCGTCGCGCGGCCTCGGCGAGCACGTCGTGCATCCGGGTGGTGAAGCTACCGGTCAGGTCCACTGAGGGTTTCGCCCGCATCTCTCCTCCCACCCGGCTCACAGGGCGTGGTGGTGGCGCAGAATCTGCCCGGCGCGCTCGCCGATGATGACGCAGGGAGCCATGGTGTTCCCCGTGGTGACCCGCGGCATGATGGATCCGTCGGCGATTCGAAGGCCTTCTACCCCATACACTTTCAGCGAACCGTCGACCACCGACATCTTGTCGTGGCCCATCTTCGCCGTGCACGTCTGGTGGTGATACGTGGTGACCTCGTTGCGGATGAAGCGCAGCAGGTCGGCGTTGTCGAGCTTGCCCGGCATGACTTCTCGCTTGCTGAAGGGACGAAGGGCCGGTGCATTGCCGATTTCACGGCACAGTTCGATGCACGCGATCGCGGCCTTGAGGTCCTCGGGGCGCGACATGAGACCGTCGTGGATTCTCACGGGGTCGCAGGGATTTGGCCCGGTAAGGCTGACGTGTCCGCGGCTCTTCGGCCGCACCACCGCGCCATACATGGCCCAGCCCTCCTCGGGCACACCGAACGCCCGCGCGTTCTCCGCGCTCGAGAACGGGAACTCGAGCTGATAGGCCTGCAGATCCGGGGCATCCAGACTCGGATCGCTCTTGCTGAAAAAAGTCACCTCGCCGCCGCTGTTGCGCCAGGGCAGGGGTTCGCGATATTCCCAGACGCACGAGAAACCGGGGTGGTCCTGCAGGTTTCGACCGACCCCGGGCAAATGCTGCACGACCCCGATCCCGTGTGACTGCAGGTGAGTCTGATCGCCGACACCCGATTGCATGAGCACCTTCGGGGTGTGAATCGCGCCGAGCGACAGGACCACCTCGGAACCCGCACTGACGCGCCGCAGTTCACCGTCGTGCAGGAATTCCACTCCGGTGGCCCGCGACCCCTCGAACGTCACGCGGGTCACCAACGCGCCCGTCAGGACGGTCAGGTTGGGCCGGTCCATCAGCGGGAACAGGTAAGAGCGAAAGACCGATTCGCGGCGTCCGTTGCGGATGCGCAGATCGACGATCGATGCACCACCGGCTGCCTCCATGAGGCTGCCGTTTGGGCTTGCGAAGGCTGGAATGCCCAGCGATTTACCGGCTTCGAGCCCGGCGTGCGCGATCGGGCTCGGTTCGGCGGCTGGTTCGACGTAGACGGGTCCGCCGACGCCGCGATGCCGGGGATCAGGAGCCCCGTGCCAGTCCTCGATCGCCCGGTAGATCGCGAGTACCGAATCGTAGCTCCACCGTTGATCTTTGGCCTCGGCCGCGAAGTAGTCCCAGTCGCTTTTGTGACCGCGCGCCCACACCATGACGTTGATGCTCGAGCCTCCGCCGAGGACCTTGGCCATCGCGTACGGGATTGCTCGTCCATTGAGGTGGCAGTTGCGCTCGGTGGTGAAGTTCCAGTCGCGCTCGCTGCCGAGGTTTGCCAGCCACATTCCCGGTTCGCTGATCTCGGGTCCTTCGTCGGGTCCGCCGGCCTCGAGCACCAGCACGCTCACGTTCGGATTTTCGGCGAGGCGCCGGGCCACGACCGAGCCGCTCGATCCCGATCCGCACACGATGAAGTCGTATTGCCGCTTCAATTCGGCGCCCAGCCGTCGCTGGTTGCGGCGAACGCGTTCGGCGAATTCCGCTGTGGAACGCCCGATCTCGACCGAGGTTGATGTCATCTAGGTTCTCGCTTCCAGGTAGAGCTGGCGACTCGGATGGCCGGCCACGGATACTCCATGGTTACGTCGGCCGCGTCGCTCCAGCGACCTGCGGAGGCCCACAGCGCGTTTTTCGGCTATCGGTCCGCGCTGCCCGGACAGCGTTATCGTGCCCCGCGCAGGGTCTGCTGCGGCGACTCTCCGTACATCACCTTGTAGGCGGCCGCGAACCGGCCGAGGTGCGCGAATCCCCAGCGATGCGCAATCGCGGAGACGCCGGTGTCCGAAGGGTGGACGGAGCGCAGTTCACCGTGCGCGCGACGCAGCCTGACCACGCGCAGATACGCCATGGGTGACATCCCGACGTGCCGACGAAAACCCTCCTGCAATGCGCGCACGCTGACGTGGCAGTCGAGCGCCAATCGCGATGTCGTCAGCGGGGATTGCGGCGTGCTCTCGATGATGTCCATCGCCTCGCGGACAGCTGCCGGCGCGATAGGCCGGACCGACGATGAAAGGGCCTCGCGATGGGGATGGTCGGCCACCAGAAGCAGGCCGTACACCAGGCTCTCCACCAACGGATCCAGCACGGCCGGGTGCCGCATCGGACTGTCCGAATGGGCGAGCTCCCGATTGAGCCAATGCGCCTGGGCCACCCAGCTCCGCGCGGGATGGCTGGCCAGCGGCAGCGTTACGGTGAAGGGAACGGATGATCTTGCCGGCTGGCCCAACAGCGTTTCGAGTGCGGTATCGACAACGAGTTGGTCGATCTTGACCCCCAGGTGTCGGCTCGCCCCGGGCCAACGGGTCACGCTCATCTCGGCCTCGGGCCCGTAGATCGTGGCCGTCGCGGGAGTCGAAACCCACCGTTGCCCCAGGTATAGCGACTCCAGCCGGCCCTCGATCGGGACGTGCACGTAGTAACTGTCGCGACCCTCCGAAAAGCGAAGCGACACATCGGTGTCGTAGCTCAGATCGGCCAGCGTGATCGGCCCGGCGTGGATCAGGCGCTGGCTGAAGCCGAAGCCGTCGGGCGGGACGAGCAGTGCGAGCTTGTGTGAGTGAAAAGCCGACTCGCAAAGGTGGATAGCCTGCTCCGGCGATCGCGTGCGAAACCAGTTGTCCGTGATGACGGTCATCGAGTCCCGTTCGGTAGGTGCCAATCGTCTGGTGCCCTGGTCGGGCCACACATAGTAGACGTCACCAACGTCCATCGGGTTCGATTTCCCTCCGTGCTTGCTAATCGGAGAACTCTCCGGTATGTTTCCCGATCGTACCGGAGAACTCTCCGCTACGTTGCCCCGAAGGAGAGACCATTGCGATACATCAAGCTCGGCAACTCGGGATTGGACGTGTCCCCCCTGGCGATCGGAGCCATGACCTACGGCGACCCGGGGCGCGGACATCCCGTGTGGTCGCTGCCCGAAGACGAATCGCGGCCCCTGATCAAGCATGCGGTCGAGGCCGGGATCAATTTCTTCGACACCGCCAACATCTACTCGCAGGGCAGCAGCGAAGAGATCCTCGGACGCGCGCTGCGCGACTACGCCAACCGCGACGACGTGGTCATCGCCACCAAACTGAGGCATCCGATGCGTACGGGGCCCAACGGAAAGGGACTGAGCCGCAAGGTGATCATGACCGAGATCGACCATTCGTTGCGCAGGCTCGGCACCGACTACGTCGACCTTTACCAGATTCACCGCAACGATCACACGACCCCGCTAGAGGAAACCCTCGAGGCGTTGCACGACCTGGTGAAGGCCGGCAAGGTCCGCTACCTGGGAGCGTCGTCGATGCCGGCATGGGAGTTTTCCAAGGCCCTTCACCTGCAGCGCGCGAACAACTGGGCGAGGTTTGTCTCGATGCAGGATCACTACAACCTGCTGGCCCGCGAGGAGGAACGCGAGATGATCCCGCTATGCCTCGACGAGGGCGTGGGCACCATCGTCTGGAGCCCGTTGGCGCGCGGAAGGCTCGCGCGATCGTGGGCGGACGCCAAAGTCACTGCGAGGGCATCGAACGACGGATTTGCCGACATGCTGTACGCCGGTGTCGGTGACGGCTCCGACAAGGCCATCGTCGACGCGGTCGGCGCCGTCGCCCAGGGGCGCGGCGTGAGCCGGGCCCAGGTGGCGCTCGCCTGGTTGCGCTCCAAACCCGTGGTGACCGCGCCCATCGTCGGGGCCAGCAGCATCGGCCAGATCGACGAGGCGATCGCCTCGCTTGACCTCGAGCTCAGCGAAGCCGAAAGGCACACGCTGGAAGCCCCCTACACACCGCGGCGACGACGGGTGCGTATGTCTCATTGATCGCGTCCTGAGCCGCCGCGCTGTGCAGGGCGTCGCCCAGGCCGTGTTTGACGCGGACGTAGTCGGCGGCCTTGTAGAACCACATGCGATACGCATCCAAGGGCGGATGGGCTCGCAATAGCCTGGGCACCGAATCCACCAGTCGCTGCACGTCGTGGCGGTATACGGCGAGGATCAAGGCTTCCCGGGTGGGGAAGTGGCGATACAGCGTCCCCGCCCCGACCCCCGCGCGCTTGGCGATCTCGTTGAGAGACGCCGTGCCCGACTGGGCGAAGGCGTCGTGCGCCACCTCGATGATGTGCTCTCGGTTGCGCAGGGCGTCGGAGCGAATCCGGGCGACACCGTCGTCTGCCACAGACCGCCACCTCCTCGTTCTGGTCAAAACCCCTCTGCCGCAGCACGAGGATAAGGGGAGATGGCTAACTGGCCGTGGACAACTGGGGTATCCGCTCCGCCACCGCCTGCAGCAGGGTGTCGTCGGAGACGCCCTGGAAGTCGTAGCGCGGTGTGTAGGGGGCTTCCAGCGTGTGCCTTTCGGCTTCGCTGAGCTCGAGGTCAAGCGAGGCGATCGCCTCGTC
>NZ_LZKE01000056.1:0-524 GCF_001672675.1 Mycobacterium sp. E2327 | reverse complement strand
GCCTGCTCGGCCGCCTTGAGCCGGTTGGGTTCGACGTCGGTCGCGCGCATCGAGTTCGACATGTCGATGATCAGCACCACGACCGCGCGGTTGAGCGGAATCCGGATGTCCGACGTCGGCCCGGCCATGGCCGTGGTCAACAGCACCAGCGACGCGGCGAGCAGGATCGTCGGCACGTGCCGCCACCGGCCCGAGCGCAGCGGCGCGACCCGCTCCAGCACCTCCATGTTGGCGAACCGCAGCACCCGACGCCGACGGGCGAACTGCACCACGACGTAGATCCCGGTCAGCAGCGCCACGGCCAGCAGGAACAGGAAGAACCAGGCGTTCTGGAACCCCGTCAGCGACACCGGTCCCAGCAGCGGCAGCTTCATGTCCAGCCACCCTATTCGTCAAACGACGCGGCTGCATGGAGGCCGCATGGACGCTAGCCGGCGACCAGATCCCGGCGCTGGGTGAACTTGATGTCCAGGCTGCGCAGGTGGGTCTGTAGCCCGGCGTCCTGGATCGGGATCAGGTGGGCG